>JBEATZ010000156.1:0-8326 GCA_041161695.1 Planctomycetota bacterium
TGGCGGCGCTGCTCAAGGCCGCGAACCCCGTGCTGACCAACACCAACCTGCGTGCGATCCTGACCGGCAACACGCAAGCAGGAGTGAGCCTGCCCAACAACGGCAGGCTCATGGACGCGCTCGCGGCCGTGCAGGCGGCGGCGGGCGGCGGTGGCCCGACGGCGCCGGTGCTGGTGGCGACCCCGACCTCCATCGACTTCGGCCAGAACTCGAATGCCGAGTTCCTCACCATGGAGAACCGCGGCGGCGGCCGGTTGGTCCTCCCCGCATTCGGGACCACGCCCAACGTGCCCTGGCTGGTGGTGACCGATGCCAGCACCAACCCACCCGCCAACATCTCCGCCGACACGCTGCGCGTGGCGATCAACCGCGGCCTGCTCGCCGCGGGCACCAACCAGACCACGCTCACCATCGGCTACACCGTCGAGGGCACCACCACGCAACAGACCGTCGACATCGCCATCCGCGTGCAGAACGGCGCGCCGCCGGTCTCGACCGACACGGTGTTCGTGCTGCTCGTCGACGCCGACACCCTCGACGGCATCGCGCAGGACGACACGAATGCCGCTGCGCAGTTCCGGTACACGCTCACGCAGGTGCCCACCGGCACCTACCTGCTGGCGGCGGGGACCGACCGCGACAACGACGGGTTCCTCGGCGACCCGGGCGAGCTCTTCGGCATGTGGCCGCTGCTCGACACCCCGCTCGACCTCGACGTGACGGGCGGCACCAACCTCAGCGGCCTCGACTTCCTGCTGGAGGAACTGGACAGCACGCCCACGATCCAGTCCGTGCGGCGCGAACCGCTGCGTCTTCTGCACAAGCCGTCGGGCACGGATGCACGGAGGAACCCGTGAAGGCCCTCCTGTTCCTCGCGCTCGCAGCAGCTGCATGCTGCACCGAAGCTCCCACTGCCGCTGGCGGCAGCGCGCCTGCCGTGGCCCAGCAGCCGACCAAGCAGCTGGAGCAGGCGCCGGCGTGGCAGGGGCCGCCCGTGCGCGCGCAGTTCGATGCCGACGGCGCGGTGGCGATCGTGATGACCGCCCCCACGGCCAGCCACGGCCTCGAACTGGCCGACGTGGTGGTCACCGGCGACACCGCAACGGTGCGGGTGCTGCACCTGTCCCCGGGCAACACCCCGGTGGCCCAGGTGGTCACCGACGTGACGCTCGAGGTGCCCGCGGCTCGCATCCCTGCGGCCGTGCGCACGGTGCACGTGGAGGTCTCGACGCGCCGCCGCGACGACCCGACGAAGGACCCGACCAGGCCTGCGCGCGCGGCCACCGCCACGCGCACCTGAGTCACCTGCGCGCGGCGAACGCGTCCAGCACGGCACGGGCGAGCGGCGCAGCCATGCGTTCGACGCGCGCGGGATCGACGCCCATCTCCGCAAACGGCGTGAAAGCGTGCACGAGCAGGTCGCGCCGCAGTTCGAGGCACAGCGTGCGCTGCGGGTGCCTCGCGCTGAAGTGGAAGGCGGTGGTGACCGGGTGCAGCGCGTAGGAGCCGTTGCGCGCCACGTGGAGCCCCTCGGCGCGGTAGGCATGCTCGACGGCAGCCGCCAGCGCTGCGCTTGCCGTGGGCGCCGCATCGGCTTCATCGAGGATCAGGTCGACGGGCGCTCGCTCGGGCCAGGCCTCCAGCCGGCCCGGCACGTACTCGGCGCGCAGCCGCTCGACGATGCGCTCGTCCACGGGCACGTCGATGCTGCGCGGCGCGTAGCTGTGCACCATGAGGGCAAGGCCGCCGCTGCCGCAGGCGGCGTCGAACGCGGCCTCGGCAAGCTCGCGGTAGGCGCCGTGGTGGCGCAACAGCAGGCTGCGGTCCCGCGGGTCCTGCACCCAGGCGTGCAGGCCCGGGGTCATCTCGCCGGCGGCCGAGGCACGGGCCAGCGTGGCACCGTCGATCATGCGGTTGCAGTCGACGAAGGTGCGGGGCACCAGGCACCGCACCACGAGGGCGCTGCGCGAGGGGTCGGCGGCGACGAACCGCTCGGCAACCGCCAGCGCCACCTCGGGCGCGCCCACGTCGGTGTTGACGAAGAAGAAGTCCTGCAGGTCGGCAGGGAACGTGCCGCACAGCTGCTCCCGCAGCTGCGCGAAGTCGCGCGCCCGCGTGGCCCCGTGCGGCACCTCCAGCAGCAGGTCGATCCCTCCCGTCGACCGGGCGCCGCGCACGTGGTGCACGTCGCAGGTCCCGGGGATGGATGCGAACTCCCTCATCGCCTCGGTCTCGGGCTCACTTCGACTCGGTGGCCGGCGCAGGCGCCGCTTCCTTCTTCTCTTCCTTCTTCTCCTCCTGCTTGGGCGCAGTGTCGGCCGGAGGGGTCATCGGGCGCATGGGCTCGGGATCCGAGAGCCAGCTCTTGCCGGACCAGAACTCGACCGTGTTGAAGACGAGGATGTCGGCGGCGATGGAAACGGGGTAGAGCGGCACGATCCAGAACGCAACGCCGATGGCGCCGTTCACGTGGCGGTCCTCGGTGAGGCGGCTGTTGGCGGCGCTCAGGTGGCCATAGGCCTTGTTGGTGCCGATGCAGCTGGTGGCGAGGCAGGAGAGCAACACGACGGGTAGCAGGGTGTGGATGCGCATGGGATTTGTTGGTTGTGGCGGGCCATGCGACCGCACACTCTGCGCGCTTTCAAGTGCGCTTCGCGCGCCACGGATCGCATGGACACCTTTCGCATCGAACAAGCGCAGCATGGAACGCGACTGGACCACGCGCTCGCGGCGCACGCGTCCACGCTCTCGCGCGGCGCCGCGCGGCGGCTCTGCGATGCCGGCGCCGTTGCCTGCAACGGCATCGTGTGCGACGCGTCGACACGCGTGCGCGGCGGCGACGAGGTCGCCTGGGAACCGCAGCATGCATCCCTCGCGCTGGCGCTCGGTCTCGCCGTGCGGCACTCCGACGAGGACTGCATCGTGGTGCACAAGCCCCCGATGCTGGCTCCGCACCCCGGCACCGGGATCACCGACTCCGTCTCGGACCGGCTCGAACGCGCCTTGTCCGGCGAGGGGGCCGGCCTCGCCCACCGCATCGACCGCACGACCTCGGGCCTGCTGCTGTGCGGCAGGAACCGCACTGCGCTGCAGCAACTCGCCGCAGCGATGGAGTCAGGCCGCATCGAGCGCGAGTACCTCGCCATCGTGGTGGGCGCGCCCGCGCAGGACTCGTTCCGCATCGACCTGCCGCTGCGCGTCACCGACGAGCCCATGGGCAACCGCCCCAAGGTGCTGGTCGACGCGCGTGCAGGCCTGCCGGCAACCACCCTGGTCGAGGTGCTGGAGCGGCGCCCGACCACTTCGTTGCTGCACGTGCGCCTCGAGACCGGCCGCACACACCAGGTGCGCGCCCACCTCGCAGCCATCGGCCACCCGCTGGCAGGCGATCCGCGCTACGGCAACGCGCAGGCCAACGAGCAGCTGCGCGCGACCCACGGGATCCAGCGCCCGCTGCTGCACTCGGCACGGTTGGCGTTCCCCGGCACGGGAGGCATGATCGAAGTCGTCGCCTGGCACGAAGCAGACTTCGCGAGGCTGTTCCCCGCGCTGCGCACGCGGCCTGCGCGCGAGGGCTGACGCGCTCTCAGAGCCCGATGCGGAAGCACATCGCGTGGGTGGCGATGGCGCCGCCGGCATTGGCAGCTGGATCGGAGACCAGCACCTGCTGGAAGAACTGCACGCCCACGAGGGAGAACTGGTTCGGGATCGGGATGGCCCAGGTCCCGGTCGTGCCCTGGAGGGACACGGGATCGATGGATGCGGGGTCGATCCAGAGCTGGCAGTCGGTCATCCCCACCAGCGAGAGGTCGAAGGGCAGCGGTCCGATCGAACTCTGGTCGCGGGAGAAGCCGATCACGCCGACGGAGTACGGACTGTTCGCGGCGATGGGCGAGGCCGTGAGCGTGTGGGTGTTGCCGATGCGGGGCGCGCCAGCCGGGGCCTGCACCACCACGGGTCCAGCAGACCCCGGGCAACCCGCGCCGAAGACCGACTGCGGCTGGGGCTGGCGCAGGAACGCAGCCTCACTGCGCAACGCGCGCAGCGCGGCGATCTGGTCGTCGTTCATGGTGCACTGGAGCAGGTCGTTCTGCTCCAGCGGGTCGAGTTGCAGGTCGTAGAGCTCCTCGTAGGCGTACCACCACCAGGTGAACCGGATCAGCTTGTAGCGCGCGTTCTGGATCGCGAAGCCGCTGGTCGCGTGCAGCATGAACTGTTCACTGTAGGACCAGGTGCGCACGCTCGGCACGGTGTCGGCGAGCACGGGCAGGAAGCTCTGCCCGTCGGTCACGGTTCCTGCGGGGGCAAGCATGCCGGGCGGCACCTGCGCCATCGCAGCCACGGTGGGCATGAGGTCGACCATGTCGACGAGGGCTGCACTGGTGCGGCCGGGATTGACCACGGCAGGCCCCTTCACGACCAGCGGCACGCGGATGCCGCCCTGGTAGAGGGTGCCCTTGGCGCGCCACGGCCGAAGGGGCAGCTCGGTCACCTCGGGCGGCGTGCCGTTGTCGGAGGTGAACACGATGTTGGTGTTGGCCAGCTCTGTGGGCGGGATGCCGGCGAGCAGGCGTCCGATCTCCGTGTCCAGCGCCTCCACCATCGCCTTGTAGAACGGTAGCGGCTGGGACTGCGGGTCGAGTCCCGCGAGGTTGCGTGCGTGCAGGTGCGCGGGCGGCACGTGGTACGGGGCGTGCGGCGCATCGAAGGCGAGCATCAGGCACCACGGCCCTTGCCGCGCCTGGATCCACTGCAGCGCCTCGTCGACATTGTCGCTGGTCGCATAGGTCGTGGTCGCGAGCGGGGCGCCGTCCACCACCTTGGTCCAGTTGGTGTAGTTGGGCAGGTAGCCGTGCAGGTTCCCGGCGAAGCGGGTCCAACCGGAGGAGTTGGGGGTCGACGGGCCGAGCGCATCGCCGAGGTGCCACTTGCCGATCGCGCCGGTCGCGTAGCCGGCAGCACCCATCATCTCGGGCAGCAGCCATTCGGAGGGCTGGAGGCCGGTGCGACCGGGCAGCACGCCGACCCCGATTCCGGTGCGGAACGGGTAGCGCGCGGTCTGCAGGCAGGCGCGGCTCGGGGAGCACGCGGGCGTCGCGATCGCGCGCGTGAAGCGCACGCCCCCTGCAGCCAGCTGGTCGATGTTGGGCGTGGCAGCAGGCGCAGGTCCGGTGCCGTAGCAGCCGATGGCGTCGATGCCGAGGTCGTCGGCGACGATGAGCAGCACGTTGGGGCGCTGCTGCACCTGTGCGGGCAGCGCGGCCAACGAACACAGCACGACAACGAGCCAGCCGAGGAGTTGCATGGACGCCCGGGGGAGGACTCTGGGGGGAGGACGAGGTCCCGCGCGATGCAAGCGCGCAGGCATCCCAAGTCTAGCTCCCTGTGCGACCCCGTGGAGACACCCTCGTCACCGAAATCAGACGCGCGGTTGCGTTGCTCCGCATGGGGCAGGTTCCTCAGGCCCGACCCGGGTCGTCCCCGGGCCCCCAGGGCGTGGTGGACCGTCGCTGTCCGCCGCGGTGGATGGCATCGTCCCCGAACCGGTCGCGGATGGCATCGAGGGCGCGCAGCAGCTTCGCGGTGCGCGCGGGCGCCGGCTGGAACAACTGCCCCTGGCGCACCGCCGTGGCCGGGGCGAGCCCCGCGGCCGTCACGCCCACGAGCCGCAGCCCGGGGCGCCCGGGCCACGATGCGTCGAGCATGGCCATCGCCGTGCGGTGGATCATCGCATCGTCCTGCGTTCGCGCCACGCGCTGCTGCCGCGTGTAGGTCGTGAAGTCAGGATGGCGCACCTTGATGCGGATGGTGTCGGCATCGAGGCCCTCCTGCCGCAGCCTGCGCCCCACCTGCTCGCTGAGCTGCAGCAGCACCTCGCTTGCCTCGGCGCGCGTGGCAAGGTCCTTCACGAAGGTCATCTCGTGCCCGAGGGAGCGGGCCTCGCGCCCGGTTTCGACCGGGCGATCGTCGATGCCGTGCGCGAGGTCGTGGAAGTGCCGCCCCATCTCGGCGCCGAGGATCGCGGCGAGCTGGCCCAGCGTGCACGCCTGAACGTGGGCGATCGTGCGCAGGCCGGCGCGCTCGAGGCACGCGACGGTCTTCTCGCCCGCACCCCACAGCCGCGACACGGGCAGCGGCGCGAGGAACTCGCGCTCGGTGCCGGCAGGGACCACCACGAGTCCATCGGGCTTGCGCAGGTCGGATGCCACCTTTGCCACGAACTTGCATGCCGCCACCCCCACCGAGACCGTGAGGCCGGTGCATGCGCGCACCTGCTCCTTGATCCGTCGTGCGATCGCAGCACCGTCGCCGAACAGCGATGCGCTGCCCGTGACGTCGAGGAACGCCTCGTCGAGGGACAACGGTTCCACGGCATCGGTGACCGACTCGAAGACCTCGCGGACCTGCGCGGAGACCGCGGCATACACGTCCATGCGGGGCCGCACGAAGATGCCCTGCGGACAGAGCCTGCGCGCCACCGTGCCCGGCATCGCCGAGCGCACGCCGAACGTGCGCGCCTCGTAGCTCGCGGTGGCGACCACCGAGCGCGGGCCGCTGCCGCCGACGATCACCGGCTTGCCGCGGAGTTCGGGCCGGTCGCGCTGCTCGATGGCCGCGTAGAACGCGTCCATGTCCGCGTGCAGGATCGTGCGCGCCCCGGCCGTCATGGCTGCGAGGATAGACGGAGGGCGGCACCGAACGAAACCGGCCCGGCATCCTCACGGAAGCCGGGCCGGCGCGGATGGGGTCGAACCCCCTTCGATCAGAGGCCGATCTTGATCTCGCCGCCGTTCGACAGGATCACGCCCAGCGGGTTGAAGCCAGCGCTGAACGTGGCCGACTGGGAGGCGAGGATCACGCCCTGCAGGCCGGGGTTGTTGGGAATCGGGATCGGGAACGTGGCCGTGGTGCCGTTCACGAGGAATCCGAACAGCCCGTCCGTGCTCACGTACTGGGTGCAGCCCGGCATGCCCAGCGGCGCGGCGTTCACGCTCAGGCGCGAGAAGCCGAGGATCTGGATGCCGAAGCCGGTGCCGGCCGGGATGTTCGACGTCACGAGGTTGAACGTCGTGCCGATGGCGGGGCGGCTGCCGACCTGCGAGGCGAGCGTGAGGGGCACCTGGCCGACGCGCCCGACGGAGTACGGGACCGAGGTGAGCCAGTCGATCGGACCGGGGTTGGCGCAGTTCTGCGCTTCGCTCAGGCCGGCCACCGCCTCGGAGCCGTTGTTGCAGGCGCCGTAGCTGAGGATGAAGTCGCCGCTCGCGAGCATCTTGATCTGCATCGTGCTGACGACGCCCAGCTGGTTCCAGTGCGGCACGTTGACCCAGGTGGCCATCGCGCGGCTCGAGTTCACGTCCCAGTAGAACTGGCCGCCGGAGGACGGATCGAGGTCGCACCACATGGCTGCGATCCAGGGCGCCGCCTCGGTGGTGACGGCCGTCACGACCGGGTAGGCGTAGACCGTGGTGGTCGGGGCCATCCAGAGGATGCCGTTGGAGCAGACGCCGATACTCGTACGGGCGGCGCCGGCGAAGGGGAAGCTGAACGGGATCGCCTGGACCGAGGTCTGGTCGTCACCGAGCGTCAGCGGGCTCGCGTACCCGGCGTCGATGCCCGGGCCCGGGATCACCGTGTAGCCGCCGATGCCGTCGTAGATGAACTGGAACGACTGGTTGCTCAGGTCGAACGTGCCGGCGGTGGCCCAGTGCTCGAAGGCCGTCATGTTCTTGGGGCAGCCCACGCCGTAGGGCGTGAACGCGCCCTGACCGCACTGGGAGCGGTTGGCGATGATGTAGCCACCGGTGCCGTCCGGCAGGAACTCTCGCGACTGGCCGGCGAGCGGGAAGTTGCCGCGCGGGATCGACTGGTGCACGGTGGCGTTGCCGGCGGTGACGATCGGCACCACGCTGAAGTTGCGCGGGTTCGCGGCCGCACCGTTGCCGGGGCTGCAGCCAACGAGGTTGGGTGCCGTGCCGAAGCCACCGGCGACGACGGCCGTGTTGGCGTCGTATTGCAGCAGGATGACGTTGGCATCCGTGAACGTGACCTGGAAGGTCAGGGGCGTCGTGCGCCCGTACTCGAACACGTTGCTCCACGTGACCACGGCGCGGGCAGGCAGGCCGCCGCCGGCAGGGAACGAGTTGAAGTGGACGTTGCCGCTCGCGGGATCAGAGGGGTTGAAGTCGCACCACAGCGGGCAGAAGCGCGCACCGCCCTCGCTGAGGAGCTTGGCCTCGGCGGGCGTGTAGTCGGGCGTGATGCCGGGGGGCGCTGCGTTGCCGAACCAGATGTATCCGTTCGAGCAGACAACGATGTCGGTGTA
>JBEATZ010000182.1:0-5848 GCA_041161695.1 Planctomycetota bacterium
AGGATTTCGCCCCAGAGAGCGACCCACGCCCCCCGTTCCTCGTTGCCTCGACCCGCGCTCCATGTAGCGTCTCCGCCCATGTTGCTCGGCCTGCTGGTCCTGGTGCTGTTCCTCGTCGGCGCGGCCGCGATGGTCACCCGCACCCTGCCTGCATTGCTCGTGCTGCCGGTGATGGGCATCGCGATCGCCAGCGGGGCGGTGCTGCTCTCGGATGCAGTGAGCTACCAGGACGTGCTCGGCGGCGTGGTGTCCGACGGCGCGGTCATGCTGCACCAGGCGATGATCGTCACGTTCTTCGGCGGCACGCTGTCGTTCGTGATGCAGCGGGCCGGCGTGGCCGAGAACCTGGTGAAACAGGGAGCCGAACTGGTGGGCGCGGACCCGCTTGCCGTGGGCATCTTCGGCCTGCTTCTGGTGGCGCTGCTGTTCACGAGCCTCACCGGCCTCGGCGCGGTGATCATGGTCTCGATGATCGTGCTGCCGATGCTCGCCACGGTCGGCCTGTCGCCCGCGGCCGGCGCCGGCATCGTGCTCTTCGGCATGAGCCTCGGCGGCGTGATCAACCCCGCCAACTGGGTGCTGTACGTGGAGACGCTCGGGGTGCCGACGGCCGACGTGCAGCGTTTTGCGCTCACGCTCTTCGCGGTGGTGACGCTCGCCGGCGCAGCGATGATCTTCGTCGAACTGCTGCTGGGCCGGCTGGTTCGCTTCGAGGCGAAGACGATCGTGGTGCTGGGCCTGTTCCTGGCCGCAGTCGGCGGCATCTGCGCGGTGCTGCTGCAGGCGGACCCGGTCGGCGGCGCAGCCGACGCTGCGCCCGGGCCGGTGCTGGCCTGGACCCGCACGCTCGTGCTCGCGGGCTTCGTGCTGCTGGTGGGCCGCGAACTGCTCTCGATCCTCCGCCGCGCGAGCCGCTGGCGGCACCAGGAAGTGAAGGTCCGCGGCGCGGCCTACCTGATCCCGATCGTGCCGCTGCTCGCCATCCTGCTGTTCGACGTACCGATCCTCGCTGCCTTCGTGATCGGCTTCGCCTACGCGATCCTCGTCACGGCGCGCCCCGGCTCGATGGCACTGACGGTGCAGAGCCTCATCGAGGGCGGCGCGAGCGTGATGCCCGCGATCGTGCTGATGTTCGGCATCGGCATCCTGATCGCGGCGGTGAAGGGCCCTGCCGGCTGGTCCGCCGCGCACGCAGGCGCGACGTGGCCGGTCCTCGCCTCCATCGAACCCGTGCTGGCGCGCCTCGTGCCCTCGTCGCCCTGGCTCTACGTGCTCGGCTTCGGCCTCGCCGCCCCGCTCGCGCTGTACCGCGGCCCCCTCAACGTCTGGGGCCTCGGCTTCGGCGTCGCCACGATCCTCACCGGCAGCGGCAACCTGCCGCCTGCTGCCGTGATGGCCCTGCTGCTGAGCGTCGGCCAGGTCCAGGGCATCTGCGACCCCACCAACACCGCCAACGTCTGGATCGCCAACCACCAGGGCATCGACGTGAACGCCATCCTGTTCCGCACCCTGCCGTTCGTCTGGATCGCGGTCTTCCTCGGCCTCGGCGTCGCCGCCCTCTTCTTCCTCTGAACGCCATGACCACGCGACGACTCAAGATCGGCATCGACGTGGGCGGCACCTTCACGCACGCCGTGGCGGTGGACGTGGCGAAGACCGAACTGGTCGGCAAGGCCGTGGTGCCGACGACGCACGGGCACAAGGACGGCGTGGCCGCGGGCGTGGTGGCCTCGATGCACCGGCTGCTGGCGGAGGCGAAGATCGCGCCAGAGGAGGTCGTGCTGATCGCGCACTCGACCACGCAGGCGACCAACGCCCTGCTCGAAGGCGACGTGGCCAAGGTCGGCGTGCTGGCGCTCGGCAGCGGCGCACCGGGCCTGCGCGCGCGCCGCGAGGCGCGCCTCGGCACGGTGCAGCTCGGCCCCGGCGCGGTGCTGGAGACGGCCTTCCGCTTCCTCGACGTGGGCTCAGGCTTCGATGCCGCGAAGGCGAGGACGCTGATCCAGGAACTGGTGGCCGAGGGCGCGCGGGCGCTGGTTGCCGCCGAGCCCTTCAGCGTCGATCGCCCGGAGAACGAACAGGCCGTGGTGCGCATCGCCGAGGAACTCGGCTTGCCGGCCACGGCCACGTCGAGCCTCACGCAGCTTTACGGCCTCCGCATGCGCACGCTCACGGCCGCCGTGAACGCGAGCATGCTGCCGATCATGATCGAGACCGCCGACCGCACGGCGCGCGCCATCGCCGAGAGCGGCATCCGCGCGCCGCTCATGGTGATGCGCTCGGACGGCGGCATCATGGACATCGCAGCCATGCGCAAGCGGCCGGTGCTCACGATGCTGTCTGGCCCCGCTGCAGGCGTCGCTGCTGCGCTGATGTACGAACGCATCGCCAACGGCGTGTTCGTCGAGGTCGGCGGCACATCGAGCGACATCTGCCTGATCCGCAACGGCCGCCCCGAGATCCGCGCCGCGGAGATCGGCGGCAGGCGCCTGTTCCTCCGCACCCTCGACGTGCGCACGGTGGGCGTCGCCGGCGGCTCGATCCCCCGGGCGCGCCGCGGCAAGCTCACAGACGTGGGCCCGCGCAGCGCGCACATCGCCGGCCTCGAGTACGAGGCCTTCACGCCCGACCTCGGCGAGGTCGAGGTCGTGAACTTCCGCCCCAAGCCGAGCGATCCCGACGACTACCTCGCGCTGCGTCGCAACGGCAAGGTGAGCCATGCCGTCACCCCCACCGGCGCCTCCAACCTGCTGGGCCTGAGCCAGGGCTACGGCAAGGGCGATGCGCGCTCGGTGCAGTCCGCCTTCGAGGCGCTCGCACGCTACTGCGGCACGACCGCGAAGGCAGCGGCCACGCGCGTGCTCGAACTCGGCGCCGCGCGCGTCGCCCCGGTGGTGAAGCGCTTGCTCGCGGAGCACAAGGTGGCGGCAAGCGAGTTCGTCATGGTGGGCGGCGGCGGCGGCGCCGAGGCGGTGGTGCCGTTCACGGCCCAGACGCTCGGGATGGAACACCGCATCGCGCGCCATGCAGAGGTGATCTCGGCGATCGGCGTGGCCCTCGGCATCCTGCAGGACTCGGTCGAACGCACCCTGCTGAGCCCCAGCGAGTCCGAGCTGCTGGCGATCCGCCGCGAGGCCTTCGAGCGCGTGCGCCAGATGGGCGCCGATCCCGCCACCATCGAGGTGCACGTCGAGATCGACCGCCGCGAGCGCCGCGTGCGCGCGACCGCCAGCGGCTCGCCGCAGCTGCGCACGCGCGACCTTTCGGGGCCGCGCCCGGCCGCGGACGAACTGCGCGCCACGGCAGCGCGCGCCATGCGCGTCGAACCCGAGGCCGTGGTCGTGCACGGAGCCGACGGCTCGTGGCTGCGCACCTACAGCGCCGAGCACCGGGTGCCCGTGCTGTTCGGCTTGTTCAAGGTGTGGCGCATGCCTGCCGTGGTCGTCGATGCCGAGGGCATCGTGCGGCACCGCACACGCGATGCCTGTTGCGTCACGGCGCCGGCTTCCGACGTCGAGGCGAAGCTCGCCGAACTCGTCAGCCGCTACACGACGTGGGGCGACGGTGGGCTGATCATCCCGGACGTGAAGCTCGTGAAGCCCACCCAGCTCGTGGACCTCGCCGGGCTCGTCGAGCTGCCGCAGCTGCTCGCGCTGGCGAGCGCCGAGCTCGCGCCGCTGGAGCCGGCCGAGCAGGTCACGATCGTCGTCGCGCCGCGCGGCTGAGCCACGCTGCGCAGCGGAACAACGCCCGCCGCGCGCGCGGGCTCACGCTCACAATCCGAGCAGTTCGCGCTGGCGCGCGCCGAACCTCGGGTTGTCGCAGCCGACCTCGCGGTCCGGCACGCACACGCAACCGGCATCGATGAGCGCCTTCTGCACGGATGCGACCTGCAGTTCGTGCAGGCCCTTGCCGCTGCGCGCAGCCTGCGCCGCTGCCTCGCCTGCCGCCTGGCCGATGGCGATGGCCACCGGCTGCAGGCGCGAGCAGCCGTTGACGATGTGCGTCACGCCAATGCACTTCTCGGCGGCAATCAGGCCCTCGATGCCCTGCGGCAGCATCGCCGACCACGAGATCTGGAACGGCGCGTTCGAGGGGTAGTCCTCGCCAAGCCGCTGGCCCGGCGGGCGGTGGTCCTTGTCGTGGTGGTGGTCGAGGTAGTAGTCGCCCACGGCCACGCCGTCCTTGCGCACGACGTTGCGGCGGCTGCCGTCCTGCGGCACCACGTCCTGCTCGACCATCCAGCGCACCGGCACGACGCGGCGGCTCTCGCGCACGTACGGCATCAGCGGCAGGTGGTCCGCGGTCGGGTAGACGCCTTCGGCCAGCCCCCACTCCGGATGGCCGAGGTGGTTCTGGATGTAGTGCACGTAGGCGAGCGTGCGCTCCTTGGCGCGGGCGATCGTCTGGGCGCGCTCCTCGCGCGTGCCGAACAGGCCCTGCGCCGGGTAGTCGTTGCTGTGGAACGGCCAGTTCAGCATGAACATGCCGCCCGGCAGCAGCGAGTAGGTGAGGAAGCTCTCCCAGTCGTGCAGCTTGTGGTTCCAGTAGGCGGGATCCGGGATCGAGCAGATCTGGCTGGTCGAGCAGTCGAAGCGCGACACGTCGAGGCCTGCGGGCAGCGCCACGGGCTTGGCCTTGCCCTCGGAGCGCCGCAGCGTCGCGACCATGGTGAGGTCCTGGATCTCGAGGTCAGGCACCTCGGGCGCATGGGGTTCGCCGGTCTGCGCGCGCGACTCACGGCCGAAGCGGTACGGCACGCGACCGAGTTCGAGCACGTCGCCGTACTCGGTGGCCTCGATCGTGACCTTCGCGCGCACCTCGACCACGCCCTTGGGCGTCTCGAACACGGCGCCACGGATCACGTTGCCGTCGCGCAGCACCTCGCGGAGACGCGCGCCATGGAGCGCCTCGGCCCCGGAGGCCTGCAGGGTCTCGCGGAACCACTTCGCCCCGAGCTGCGGTTCGAAACACGTGTTCGACACCCACCCGGTGCGCACCGCCTCGCGGCCGCCGTAATGCGCTTCGACGAAGTCGCGGAACGCGCGGAAGATGCCGCCGCCCAGCGCGCCCTCGTTGCCGTCGACGGCGCTGACACCAGCAGCAGTGATCATGCCGCCGAGCCAGGGCGTCTCCTCGCACACGAGCGTGCGCGCGCCTGCGCGCGCCGCCTGGATGCCCGCTGCTGCGCCCGAGCATCCGCCACCCACCACCAGCACATCCACCTCGCGCCTCGAAACCGGGTCTGTCATGATGCGCGGATGCTAGCGATTGCCCTCGCACTTGCGACCCTCACCCCGCAGGGCCAGGAGCCTGCGGAGGTCCGCGGCGTCTGGATCCCCAACAGCTTCTCGACGTTCTTCGACTCGCGCGAGAACGTGCGCGACCAGATGGCGTTGATGGCCGAGGCCGGGATCAACGTGGTGTTCCCGGTGGTCTGGAGCAAGGGGCACACGCTGTTCGACAGCGCGGTGGCCGAGAAGGTGGTCGGCGCACGGACCGACCCGCGCTACGGCGACCGCGACCCGCTTGCCGAGGTGCTCTTCGAGGCGCACCGCCATGGCATCGAGGTGATCCCGTGGTTCGAGTACGGGTTCGCCGACGGCCACGCGCGCTTCCCGGGCAAGGCCCTCGTCACGCACCCCGAGTGGGCTGCAATCGGCGTCGACGGCAAGACGGTGGTGAAGAACGACTTCCCGTGGATGAACTCGCTGGCAGCCGGCCCGCAGCGGTTCCTCACCGACCTCGTGGTCGAGTGCGCGACGGCCTACGACGTCGACGGCGTGCAGGGCGACGACCGGCTGCCCGCGCTGCCTGCCGAGGCCGGCTACGACGCGGAGACGGTGGC
>JBEATZ010000191.1:0-12145 GCA_041161695.1 Planctomycetota bacterium
GGAGTGCGGTGACGATGCCCGTGACGATGGGCGTGGACGCCGAGGTGCCGGCGAAGCCCGCCGTGTAGCTCTGCCGCCAGTCGTTGTTGGGCAGGAACATGGTGCCGTAACCGGCCGCGACGATGTTCTCGCCCCAGCCGTTCACGTCGACGCGGGATCCGTAGTTGGAGTAGCTGGCCCGGACGAGCGGGCCGTCGAGCGTGGCGCCGACGAAGATCGCGCCGGAGTCGCGGAAGCCGCGGTCGAAGCGGCGGAGGTGCCGCGGATCGTCGAGGCTGCGCCTGCCGTTCGCGGCGCTGGCGACCACGATGATGCCGAGCGAGGTCACGGTGCGGACCGCGTCGTACTCCGACTGGAAGTACTCGACGGGCACCCAGTCGTCGTTCGACACCTGGGCCAGCAGGAACTGCAGCACCATCATCACCACGCCGCCCGGCGGGCAGTTGAGCGCCGCGATCACGAGCGAGTTGGCGGTGCCGCCGTTCACGGTGAGCGACACGAAGCGCATGTCCGCCTCGTCGACGATGCCGCTGACGCCGTGCTGGTCGCGGTCCGCCGCGAGCAAGGAGGTGCCGGCGATGCCGTGGTTGCCGGTGCCGAGGTTGCCGGGAGGGACGTTGCCGAGGAAGCGGGCCGGCCTTGCCTGGCTCACGTCCTCGTGGTCGAGGATCCAGTCCTCCTCCACCATCACGAGGCGCACGCCGCGCCCGCGCGCGCCCAGCACGCCCTGCACACCGGTGATCGCATGGCCCGTGGGCGCGGCACCGAGGTGGAGCTGCTGCGCGGCGAAGGAAGGCGTCACCGGCGGTACGTCGCCGAGGCTCGATCCGTGCGGGATCGGCTCGCGGTAGGCATGGGTGACCAGCGCGCTCGCCAGCATGCCCGTGCAGAGTTCCTCTGCGGCACGCAGGTCCGCGCAGCGGACGCGGAACCAGTTGGCGAGCCGACCAGGCCGGTCGCGCTCGGGAAGCGTCGCACAGGCATGCGCGTGCCACGCATCGAGCTGTTCCGTGGGCGCCGCGGTGACGAGTCGTTCCCACCGGCCAGGGACCATGGCGAGGGCCGCGGGGTCGCCCCCGCGCACCAGAACCGGCCTGCCGTCCTCGACGCGGACGTCACAACCGTCGTGCACCTTGACCAGCACGCGGTCGAGCCAGGCCGTGGGCAGCAACGGCCCGTGCACGTCGGCACCGGGCCGTGCATCGGCCACGGCCTGGACCTGCTGCGCGGACGGGGCCGCACAGGCCAGCAGCATCGCGAGCAGGGTCGGCACGCAGCAGCGCATGACGGACGAGTGTAGCGCGGCCGCGCCGCTTGCCGAGGTCCCCGTCCCGTTGCGGGGCGGGCCATGCCATGGGTGCGACGCGCCAGGCGCTAGCGCAGCGGTTCGTCCAGCACCGGGTACTCCCGCCAGAGGTGGAAGTCGAAGTGCCACCACTCGCTGTCGATCACCGCGAAACCATGCGGCTCCATGGCCGTCCGGAGCAGTTCGCGGTTCCAGCGCTGGCGCGCGGTGCCGCCGGGATACGCGGAGTACGCGCGCCAGGTGAACTCGTCGAAGTCGCTGGGCATGTCGACCAGTTCCCCGGTCGCGAGGTCGAACAGGCTCAGGTCGACCGCGCACCCGCGGTTGTGGCGCGACCCGTTCGCGGGGTCCGCCACGAACTCGCGCAACGCGGGCGGGGTGGCCTCCCAGAACAGCTTGGTGACGCGCCACGGCCGGTACCCGTCGAAGACGCACAACCCGAGGCCGTGCCTCGCGAGCGACCGGTGCACGGCCAGCAGCGCTGCGGCAGCAGGTCGCTGGAGCATGGCGCCGGGGACGTCGTAGACGGGCGCGCCGAGGAAGTTGTCCTCCGTGGCGTAGCGCACGTCGAACCGCAGGGTCGGGTCGAGGCCGCGCAGGTCGACGAGGTCGCTTGCGCGGAGGCCCTGGGGCTGCACCGGCGGCACCGCATCGGCGAACGCAGCACGCAGTTCGGCCACGGGACGCAGCGGCGTGATGCGGAACTTGCGCGCAGGCGGCTCGGGACGCCGCACGTGGCGCTCGGTGCCGATCGATGCCGCGACGACGAGGCCCGAGGCATCGCGCTCGAAGGTGAGCAACTCCCCGGCCCCCGGACCGGAGGCGAGACGGAACCGGTCCTCCCCGACCCGCTCGGGCATGCTGCGCACCTGCCGCGCAACCAGGAGTCCCAGCCGGCCATCGTCTTCGAAAACCACCAGCGGAGCGCGCTCGTCGCCGTACTCGCCGAGGAACGGCCTGAGGTCCGCCGGACAGTCGGGCGGCACGGCGAAGGGCTCCCGCACGAAGTCCTCACCACGGTGTCGCATCGTGTTCTCGTCCATGGGTTCCAGCACCATCGTTCTCCCGGCGGATCCATCGTGGCCGACCACCTGCCTGCCGCGCCAGCGCAGGCGCACGGCCGCACCCTCGCAGGGATCCATGATCAACTCGCCCTCGCGCTCCCGCAGGTCGAACCACGCGAGGCCCGCGCGGTAGCGCCCGGCGAGACGGCGCGCGGCGCGCACGCCCACCGGCTGTGGCGCCACGTGAGGGTCGAGCGGCCGGCCCGTGCGCACCGCGAGCGCCGCATGCAACGCGCGCTCGACCAGCAACGAGGCAGCCTCTGCTGGTGCATCGCAGGTGGCTGCGACCGCAACGGCCACGCCTTCCGTGGGCAGGATCGCGAGTTCGACGGCAGCGCCGTGGACGGCTCCGCGCTGGCAGAGGAGCAGCCTGCCCTCGAATGCCGACACGAGGGACCCGAGACGAGGTCCTTCCGCACCGACTTCCGGCAGCGGCAGCCGCCGTGAGCCATGGGGAAAGAAGGCGGCGCCGAACCGGGCGAGATCCGCAGCGCTTGCGCGCAGGCGGGACTCCGCGCCGCCAGTTGCGGGCAACCCCGGGTCGGGAACGAACGCACCGTCCCAGCCGCGCAGGGCCCCCGCCACGGTGCGCGCAACGAGGTCGGCGCGGTCGTCGAATCCCGTGTCGCGCAGGCCGAGCGGCGCGAACACGAGGGCGTGCACCGACTGCTCGTAGGAGGCACCCTGGACGCGCGACACGGCTGCGGCTGCATGCACCGGGTCCCACCTGTCTCCCCCGGCATCGCGGTCGAGCCGGCCCTGTCCCACGAGCGAGAGGTGAGCCGCCGCCGTGACCAGCGTGCCGACCGCACCGGCGCGGTACACGGAGGCGCCGGTCGCGGGCCGGTTGCGGCCTGCATCCTCGGAACCGAACCCGGCCGCCCACGACCACTCGGCGCCGCCTGCAGGGTCGTGGTCGACGAGCGCAACCGAGACCGCCTGCGGGCGGTCGCCAACCAGCATGCTGCGCGCCACCGACTCCAGGTCCCGCACGACACGATCGCGCGCTGCAACCGACTCCTGCGCGACCGCAGCCGAGCAGGCGAGCAGCAGGGCGCCGAGCAGCCTCATGCGGCCACTCAGTTGAAGCCGATCGCTTCCTCGCCCGCGATGCGCTGCTTGCGCGCCGGGTCGGCCTTGCCTGCGCCGGCCCCGACCTCGCCACCGTCCCGGAAGGTGTCGACCTCCTGGAGCGAGACGGCGATGCGCGAGCTCACGCCGCGGCGCTGCATCGTGATGCCGTAGAGCACCTGGCACTCGGCCATGGTGCGCTTGTGGTGCGTGACGATGCAGAACTGGGTCCCGGAGATGAAGTCGCGCAGCACGCGGAGGAAGCGCTCGACGTTGGTCTCGTCGAGGGCCGCATCCACTTCGTCGAGGATGCAGAACGGCGACGGACGCACCTTGAAGAGCGCGAACAGGATCGCCACGGCCGTGAGCGACTTCTCGCCGCCCGACAGCAGGTTGATCGACTGCAGCTGCTTGCCCGGGGGCTGCGCCACGATCTCGATGCCCGCCTCCATCGATTCCTCGATGGTCGTGAGGTGCATGTCCGCCTTGCCGCCCTGGAACAGCTTCCGGAAGATCTCCTGGAAGTTCTTCCGCGCCTCGGCAAAGGTCTGCTCGAACAGCGTCTTGGACTCCGCCTCCAGCTTGCGGAGGGTCTCCATGAGCGCCTTGCGAGCCTCCTTGAGGTCTGCCACCTCCTGCTCGAGCGTCGAGAACTGGCCTTCCTCCTCCTCGAGTTCGCGCACGGCATCGAGGTTGACGGCGCCGAGGCGGTCCTTCTGCGACTGCAGGACCTGGACCTCCTTGCGGGTCTCCACCTGGTCGAAGGACGCATCCTCCCACAGGCGCTTCAGGTCGGCCCACTCGGACACCATGGCGGGCGGCAGGCACGGGCCCTGCAGTTCCTCGACGGTGCCGACCACGGGCACGGGGCCCTGGAACGATTCGGGATCGACGAGGCCGATGCCCTCGATCTCGCCGAGGCAGCGCCGCAGCTCGATGCCCGTCTCCTCGGCAAGTCGCTCCTCCAGCCGCGCGAAGCGGTGCTCGCTGTCCGCCATCTGCAGGCGGAGCTGGGTCGCCTCGTCGCCGACCTGCGAGCGCCGGCGCTCGCAGTCCTGCCGCGCCTGCTGGCGGAGGTTGCGCTCCTGGCGCGCGTCCTCGACGGCAGTTGCCGCGGCGTCGCGGTCGGATTCGCGCGTGGCGATGCGGGACTCCAGGTCCACCATGTGCTCGCCGAGGTGCGCGACCTCCTCGTTGGCACGCTGCGCGGCCAGTTCGGTGGCCTGCACGCGGTCCGCGAGTTCCTCCAGCGCGCGCTCGAGGTCGGCGAGGCCCTCCTCGTGGACGCGGATGGAACGCACGAGGCCCTCGCGCGACGTGGTCGCCTGGGCCTGCTGCAGCCGGAGGTCCTGCTCGGCCCGCGCCAGTTCGTCGACCGCGACCTGCGCGGACTCGATGGCGATGCCGAGGGTCTCCTCGCGCGCCGTGCACTCGGTCTCGCGCTCGGTCACCGACTGCAGCACCTGCTGCTGGCGTGCAAGCTCTGCCTCGGCCCCGGCCATGGCAGTCGCCAGCTGGCCGTCCTCGAGTTCGAGTTCGGCCCGCTCGCGCGAGAGGTCGGAGAGGCGCGCGGCACAACGGCTCACCTGCGCGGCCTGCTCGCTGTGGCGGCGACGGGTGACCCCGAGGGAATCGCCCAGCTGGCGGAGTTCCAGCTTGAGTCGCTCCACCCGAGCCGTGGCCTTCTCGCGGCCGCCCACCAGCGTGGCGAGCTGCGCCTCGACCTGTGCGGCCTGCTCACCCAGCCGCTGGATCTGCGAACGGCGCACGACGAGACCCGAGTGTCCCTCGGCCGCGGCGCCGCCTTCCATGCGCGGACCGCACAGCAGCGTGCCATCCGGGGTCACGAAGCAGAGGTCGGCGCGCAACGGGTCGGCGCTGGCGATCGAGTCGACCAGCACCACGCCGCGCAGCAGCCAGCCCAGCATCCTGCGACTCACCGGCGAGGACTCCGGGGTCCGCACGAGGTCGACCAGCATCTGCGCGCCCGCGGGCAGCGGCAGCGCAGACGGGGCCTCGTGGTCGGCGGTGAACTCCTCCTCGACCAGCAGCAGGACGCGACCGAGGCGCGCCTCGACGAGTTCCTGCACGATGGCCTGTGCGTGGGCACGGGTGTCCACCACCAGCGCCTGCACGTGGTTGCCCAACGCGGCCTCGAGCGCCGTGCTGTGGGCCAGGTCGATCTCCAGCAGGTCGAGCAGGCGGCCGCGCAGGCCCTCGGGCCTGCGCTGCAGCACGTGCCGTGGCGCCTGGTCGAGGCCCTCCATGTGGGCCTCCATGGCGCTGAGCGCCTGCTGGCGCCCCTGCAGCTCGACGAGGTCGCGGCGGATGCGCCCTTCCTCACCGGCGAGTTCGGCCGCTGCAGCATCGGCCTCGGCCAGGTCGCCCATCGCGCGCTGCTCGCGCTCGGTGAGGATGCGCTCGGTGATGGCGAGGTCCGCCATCTCCGCCTCGCGCGTGCTGCGCTCGGACTCGAGCTTGCCGGACTCGAGGCCCAGCGTGGCCATGCGCTCGCCGAGGCGCTCGCGCCGCGTGCGCGCGTTGTCGGTGCGCGTCTGCGCCTCGTGCGCGGCATTGCGCGCCCGCGAGCGCTCGTGCACGAGGCCGAGCATCTCCTGCCGCAGCGCCTCGCGCTGGGCGGAGAGCGACTTGAGCTGCTGCTGCGCCGCACCGACCTCGGCCCTGCGCTGCTCCAGTTCGCGGTGCACCTCGATGAGCCGAGCCTCGGTCGAGGCGAGCTGTTCGCGTGCGCCGTCGAGGCCGGCCTGGCGCTCGAGCTGCTGCTCGGCGAGGCTGCGGCCGCGATCGCGCAGGCGGTTCGATTCCGCGGCATTCTCGCTCGCGCGCTGCTGCTGGGAACGCAACCGCTCGGTCACGGTCGCCAGCTCGGAACGCAGTTCGCCCACGGCAGCCTGATGCCCGGCCAGCGCCGACTCCGCGGCCGCGATGGCCTGGTCCGCCTCGAGCACGCGTGCAGCAGCGGCCTCGCCTTGCTCCTCCGCCGTGGCGAGCAGCACCTGCAGCTCGGCCATGCGGGCAACCTGCTCGTCGATCACGGCGCGCAGTTGCGTGCCGTCGATGACGGCAAGAGCGCTGCGCAGGTCGCGCAACGCCGCCTGCAGTTCCTGCCAGCGACGCGCCTTGCCGGCCTGGATGCGCAGGCTGCGGATCCGGCGCGAACGCTCCTCGAGCAGGTCGGTGATGCGCGCGAGGTTCTGGTCGGTGCGCTCCAGCTTGCGGAGCGCCTCCTTCTTCTGGATCTTGAAGCGCGCGACGCCTGCAGCCTCCTCGAAGATCGCGCGGCGCGCATCCGGGTTGGCGGACAGCACCGCGTCGATGCGACCCTGTTCCATCACCGAGTAGCCGCTCGTGCCGAGACCGGTGTCGAGCAGGACGTCGCGCACGTCCTTGAGGCGCACTTCCTGCCCGTTGAGCAGGTAGGTCGATTCCTTGTCGAGCGTGAGGCGACGGCCGATGTCCACCTCGTTGCGCTCGCCGAAGCGCCCGGAGGGATCCTCGAAGGTCATGATGACCTCCGCCATGCCCATGGCCTCGCGACCCTCGGCGCCCTTGAAGATGACGTCGGTCATCTCGTTGCCGCGGAGGCTCTTGGCGCGCTGGTCGCCCAGCACCCACTTGATGGCGTCGACGACGTTGGACTTGCCGCAGCCGTTCGGGCCGATGATGCCCGTGAGCCGGTTGTCGAACTCGAACTCGGTGCGATCCGCGAAGGACTTGAAGCCGCGGCAGGTGAGGCGCTTGAGCTTCATGGTCACTCCCTGGGAAGGCGGTTGGTTGCAGCCATGCCTTCACCGTGAAGGGACATGGATGCGCCGAGGAAGGCAGGGCCTTCGTTGTGGATGGTGCGACCCAGCGTAGCAAGGCTGTTGCGCCTGCGCTGGCGCTCGACGGCCATCGATCCATACGCCGCAGCGGCAGCAGGGTGGCCGGTTGCCACCAGCACGTTCTGCACTGCATCGGCGATCTCGGCCGTGCTCAGCATGCCGACGTTGCGGCCCAGCGCCACGGCGGCCTCACGACGCGCGCGCACGCCCTGGATGACCGCGTTCGCGACCTCCAGTGCGCGCCAGTCCTCGTTCACGCCGACGCTGCAAAGCGCCTGGTGCACGGACCGCGCCAGTTTCGTCGTCCTGAGCCATTCCGTGCGTCCATCACGCTTCTCAACCAGATGCTCCGCCCGCCTCTTCATGGATCCCGCCCTTCTGACGCTTCTCGAGCATCGGCTTCAACTCGTCCAGGAACTGGCTCACGTCCTTGAACTCGCGGTAGACCGATGCAAACCGCACGTACGCAACCTGATCGAGGGCGCGCAGCTCCTGCATGATGAGGTTGCCGATGACCTTGCTCGGCACCTCCTTGTCGAAGGCCTCCATGCACTGCTGCTCGACCCGATCCGCGATCGCCTCGAGTTGCTCGATGGACACGGGCCGCTTCTCGCAGGCCCGCAGCATGCCACCCAGCACCTTGGTGCGATCGAACGCCGTGCGCTCCCCGTTCTTCTTGACCACGCGGAGTGGTGCCGTCTCGACCCGTTCATAGGTCGTGTAGCGACGATCGCAGTCTGCGCAGACCCGACGCCTCCGGATGGCGAATCCATCCGCACTGGCGCGGGAGTCGATGACGCGGTCGTTGTCGGCCTTGCAGTAGGGGCAGCGCATGGCGGAGCCATTGCCGCAGTGCGGTCCACCGACTGACCTCGGTGACGCAACAGCATCTGCGACGGCGGGACCTTAGCGCCACAAGCCGTTGTGTGTCAAAGGCTCACGACGACCTATTTGCCCAGACAGAAGCGGCCGAAGATGCGGTCGAGCAGGTGCTCGGGAGAGTGGTTCCCGCCGATGCCATCGAGCGCATCGAGACCTGCGCGCAGTTCGAGGGCCGCCAGTTCCGGGGCCGCGTGCGAGGCACCCCCCGCGCGCGCGATGGCACCGAGCGCCAGGTCCAGCGCCTCCCGCAGCGGGCCAAGGGCATCGGCGCCGGCGCTGCCGCGGGTCTGCAGCAGCCAGTTGCGAAAGCCGGCGATGCCCGTGCCGCGGGTCGCACTCACGTGGAACCACGGGACCGAGGCGAGTTCCGCGGGCGGGAGGAAGGCACCGCCCAGGTCGGCGCGGGTCGCGACCACGGCCACGATCTCCGCGCCCCTTGGGACGGCGCCCGCATCGCCGGGATCCACCACCCAGATCACGCCTGCGGCACGGCCCGCAAGGCGGTCGCGCAGCCGCAGCGCCTCGCGGTCCCAGCCCTCGGCGGCAGCAAGGTCGCCGGGCGCGTCCCAGAGCGCCACGCCCGGCGCGATCTCGACCCGCACGAGGTCGCGCGTCGTGCCGCCCTCGGGGCTCACCAGCACCGCATCGCGGCCCGCGAGCGCGTTGCAGAGCGAGGACTTGCCCGCGTTGGCTCGGCCCACCAGCAGCAGTTCCCCCGCGCCGCCGCCGCGCGGGAGCTGGCCCAGCAGGGTCCCGAGCGCCTGCTCCGCCCGTTCGAGGTGCGGCACCCAGTGCGATGCCTCGACCGTGCCGGTCTCGCCCTCGGCGAAGTCGAGCCCGGCCTCGAGGAGCGCCAGCGCGTCCTGCAACTGCGCGCGCGCCGACTGCACGGCTATGGTGACCGCGCCCGCGAGCACCGCGGCAGCGGCAGCCGCCTCGCGCGCATCGGCGGCGTGGACCAGCGCGAGGATCGCCTGCGCGCGACCGAGGTCGATGCGGCCGTTCTCGAAGGCGCGCCGCGTGAACTCGCCGGGCAGCGCGCGGCGCAGGCCCAGCGCATCGCGCGCCTGGCCGAGGCGCTGGGCGAGCAGTTCCAGCAGGAGGGGGCTGCCGGGAACGTGCAGTTCCACGACGTCCTCGCCGGTGAACGAGGCAGGTGCGGGCATCGCGAGGCAGAGTGCCTCGAAGCTCGCGCCTGCAGCCGTCACGCGGCCCTCCACCGCCGCGCGGTGGCGCGGGACCGCCGGCGCGAACACCAGCGCCGCGGCCTCGAAGGCCCGCGGGCCCGAGATCCGCAGCACGGCCCGGCTCGCCGTGCCGGGCGGCGAGGCGATCGCGTGGATCGTGTCACCGAGCATGGTTCAGGCGTGCAGGCCGGCGAGTCGCCCGGTGGCGAAGGCCGCCTGGAAGTTGAACCCGCCGATCGGGCCGTCCACGTCGAGCAGTTCGCCGCACACGTAGAGCCCCGGCGACACCTTCGAATGCATCGTCCGCGCATCGACTTCGTCGAGCACGACGCCGCCTCGCGTCACCTCGGCGTGGTCGAAGCCGAGGCTGCGCTCCACCGGGATCGTGAGGTTGGTGAAGGCATCGAGCAGGCGCTTGCGGCCCTCGCGGCTGAGCGTCGCGAGCTGGCCCTCGACGCGAGCGAGCTGGCACAACGTGCGGCGCAGCCGCTCCGGCATCTCGCGAGGCAGCAGCGACTCGACGCCGCGCCTGCCGTTCTCACGCCCTGCGGCGAGCCACTGCTGCTCGACCTCCTCGCGCCGGTGGTGCACGTCGAACACGAACGAAAGGGAACAGCCGCCGTGCCGTTCCTCGACATCGCCCGAGAGGTCCATGGGACCCGGGCCGCTCAACCCGCGGTGCGTGAAGAGGATCGGCCGCCTGCGACGGCGCAGTTCCCTGCCGTCGCGGTCGCGCACCAGCAGGTCGGTGTCTTGCAGCACGATGCCCTGCAGTTCGTGCAACCAGGGCACGTCCACGGAAAGCGGAGCGAGCGCCGGGACCGTCTCGGTGACGGTGTGGCCGAGGCTGCGCACGAATCCGTAACCGTCGCCGGTCGCACCCGTCTTGGGATAGCTGAGTCCGCCGGTCGCGAGCACGAGGCTGGCAGCGCGCCAGGTGCGATCCGGGGTACGCACCTCGTAGCCGCCCTCCACGCGCTGCACGGAACGCACCGGCTGCTGTGGCACCAGGCGTGCTCCTGCGCGCTCCATCCGGCGCAGCACCGCATCCAGCACGTCGCGAGCGCGGCGCGAGACGGGGAAGATCTTCTCCAAGTCCTCCTCGTGCAGCGCGACGCCTTCGTCCTCCACCAGCTGGCGAAGCGCTGCGGGCTGGAAGCTGCGCAGGGCGTGGCGGAGGAACCTGCCGCGCCGCTCGCCGTATTGCGCCTCGAGGTCGGCGCCCGTGCGGGTCGTGGTCAGGTTGCAGCGGCCGCCGCCGCTGATCAGGATCTTGAGGCCGGGGCGCTGGTTCTTCTCGAGCAGCGCCACGCGGCGACCGCGCTGGGCGGCCGTGGTGGCGGCCATGATGCCTGCGGCACCGCCGCCCACCACGAGGACGTCGAGGTCCGTGCTCAGTCCTTCTTCGCCGCCGTCTCGGTCTCGGTGATGCGGAGGACGGGGCGGGTGCCGCTCACCTTGCGGTGCGTGGCGAGGTGACCCTTGCCCATCTTGGTGGGCTTGAAGCGGCCGCGGGTGGGACCGCCGTTCTTGCGACGCGAGCGAGCCATGGTTGGTTCCTTTGGAGTTCTCTGGGGTGGCTGTGCCGTCAGGCTGGGGCAGGACCGGGGGTCGATCAGACCTTCACGGTCTTGCTGATCATGAGGTAGCCGTTGTTGTGGCCCGGGACGGCGCCACGCAGGTACACCAGGTTGCGGGCCTCGTCGACCTTCACGACCTCGAGGTTCTGCATGGTCACGCGATCGACGCCGAAGTGACCAGCCATGCGCTTGCCCTTCGGCACGCCGCTGCTGATCGAGTGCTGACGACCGAGGCCACCACCGGTGCGGTGGTTGAGCGAGTTGCCGTGCGACGTGGGCTGACGGCTGAAGCCGTGGCGCTTGATGGTGCCCGCCCAGCCGCGGCCCTTGGTGATGCCGACGACGTCGACAGCCTTGGCGCCGGACAGCACCTTGAGGGTCACGTCGTCACCGGGCTTGACCTGCGGCGCCGCTTCGAGGCGGAACTCGCGGACGAAGCGCATGCCACAGTCGAGGCCGACCTTCTTCGTGTTGCCGAGCTCGGCCTTGGACGAGACGCGCGCAGGCTTGTTCTCGAAGCCGAGCTGCACGGCGTAGTAGCCGTCTGCAGCGCGGGCGCGGGTGGCCTTGCCCTTCTTCTTGCCGCGGTTGAGCGACGCGGTCTTGTGGCCCTCGGGAAGTTCCGATGCGTGCGCCACCTTGATCTGCAGGACCTTGCACGGGCCAGCCTGCACCACCGTCACCGGGATGCAAGTGCCGTCGTCCTTGAAAATCTGGGTCATGCCCAGCTTCTTGCCGAGGATTCCGAGGGTCATGTCGTGCCTTGTAAGGGGCGAGGATGCTACGGACCCTGCAGGCTCGACGCAAGGGCGCATGTGCAAGGAACTTCGCAGGTTCCGGGACGGCCCCTCACCGGACCCAGGCGCGGAAGGCCAGCAGACCGAGGGCCGCGAGCAGGAACCAGGCGGCAAGCGCCCGGCCCGGGGTGCGCAGGGAGGGCAACGGCCGCTCCTGCGCCCCCGGCAGCGCCGACAGGTCCGATTCGGCCACCGGGACCGGGTCCGTGGCCCGGATCCGCTCCCCCTCCCCGTGGGCTGCGAGCATGGCGCGCCGCAGGACCTGGGGGAAGGCCGGCAGCAGCGCGAGGTTGCTGTCCGCGAGGCGGAAGGCGAAGTGCACCGAGGTGGCGGCGCGGCCCCGAACGGCCACCGCCAGCGGGACAACGGTGCCGGAGGGCAGTTGTCCGGTCACCAGCACGTCCCCCGCCGGC
>JBEATZ010000199.1:0-4419 GCA_041161695.1 Planctomycetota bacterium
ACGGCAGTACGTGGTCGGCCCTTGGCAGCGGTGTGAACGCCGTGAGCCTGGGTCTGGGCGCCTTCGTCTACGGCCTGACGGTACTCCCGAACGGCGACCTGGTGGCTGGTGGCCTGTTCACCGCTGCAGGTGGCGCGACGGCAAACTACGTGGCCCGCTGGAACGGCACCGCTTGGTCGCCCTTCGGCACCGGCATGAACAACGAGGTGAGGGCGCTCGGGTTGATGCCCAGTGGCGACCTGATGGCAGCGGGAGCGTTCTCGCTCGCAGGCGGCGCCACCGCCCTCCGGGTCGCCCGCTGGAGCGGCACTGCATGGGCGGCGCTGGGCACCGGCATGTCCGACAGCGTGCGTGCATTCGTCCCGCTGGCGGGAGGCGACCTGCTCGCCGGCGGCCAGTTCACCTCTGCCGGCAGCGTCAACGCCAATCGCGTCGCGCGGTGGAACGGCAGTGCGTGGGCGGCGATGGGCACTGGCATCCGCAACGTCGTCTACGCCCTGACCACGCTCGCCAACGGCGACCCGGTGGCAGGCGGCTTCTTCCCCACGGGGCCCGGCGGTACGCCCAACCACATCGCCCGGTGGAACGGGACCTCTTGGACGTCGCTGGGCACGGGCATGGACTCCACCGTGCGGGCCCTCGTGGTACAGCCCAACGGCAACCTCGTCGCCGGCGGCGAGTTCACGACCGCGGGCGGCATCGCTGCGAGCCGCATCGCGAGGTGGAACGGCAGCGCGTGGTCGCCGCTCGGCACCGGCATGGACGGCATCGTGTTCGCCCTCGCGACGATGCCCAATGGCGACGTGGTCGCGGCTGGCGCGTTTGCGAGCGCAGGGGGCACTGCCGCGACCAGGATCGCCCGATGGGACGGCACGGCGTGGTCGCCGCTGGGCAGCGGCCTGAATGGCGAAGTGGTCTCGCTCGCTGTCCTGCCCAACGGCGACCTGGTTGCAGGCGGTTCCTTCACGACGGCTGGCGGCATCGCCGCGAACCGCATGGCGCGCTGGGACGGCGCGACGTGGTCGGCGTTCGGCAGCGGCATGAACGGAACCGTCAATGCCCTGGCCTTGTTGCCCAACGGCGACCTCGTGGCTGGTGGATCGTTCACCACCGCGGGCGGCCTCGCTGCAAGCAACCTCGCGCGCTGGAACGGCAGCTCGTGGTCGGCCGTGGGCAGCGGTGCAAGCGGCCCGGTGCGTGCACTCGCGTTCCTCCCCAGCGGCGAACTGGCGGTGGGCGGCGACTTCATCACTGCCGGCGGTCAGACCTCGGCCTTCTTCGCGCGCCTCGCCACGCCCTGCGCGGCGACCGTCACGTCCGTGGGCACCCCGTGCCCCGGCACCGGCGGCGCCAACGCGTTTGCCGCAGTGTCGCGGCCGTGGACGGGCTCGACCTACCGCACGCGCGCCACCGGGCTCGCCAGCAACGCGCTCGTGGCCGGCATCACGGGCCTCCTCCCGTCTGCCGCACCGCTTCCTCAATCGCCGGGCTGCACGCTGCTCACCTCCGCGGATGCGGTCGAACTGCGCACCGTGCAGGCAGGCGCGGTCGAGATGCAGGTGGCGGTGCCGGCTTCGGTCTCGTTCGTGGGCCTGCCGCTGCGGCAGCAGGTGGTGTCGCTGCTGCTCGACGCGAACCTCAACATCACGCAGATCACCGCGACGAACGCGCTCGTGGGCACTGTCGGCGCGTTCTGATCCGCGCGCGGTTCCGTCCCGCAGCAGCTGTTGGACGTTACCAACTGGTCCACGAGTGCGTTGGCCAGTGGGAGCCCGCAAGCGAAGGCCTGCCATGTGCAGCGATCCGAATGCTCCTCTCTCCGCGCAAACGCCCGGAAGCCGAGCCGTTGGACCAGGCTCCTGACGCAGGCGTGTGGACGCCGAACCCCGCCATGGCATCATCCTCGATCCCCACACGACATCCCCCGAGTCTGGAGGTCGATTCATGGCTCGAACCCTGTTCCCCGTGCTGGCCCTCGCCGTCAGCCTCGCTGCGGGAGTGGCACCCGCTCAAGCACCCAAGCCGGCGGAGGACCGCGACCTCCAGGCGATCCGCGTGCGCATGCAGGCGACCCTCGAAGAACTCCGGGCGCAGGCTTCATTCCCCGGGGTCAGCGTTGGGTTCGTCCTCGCCGATGGCCGGTCGGCTGGGGTGGCCTGCGGGCTGGCCGATGTCGAGAACAAGGTCCCCCTCGTACCCACAGACCGCCTGCTCGCAGGGAGCGTGGGCAAGATGTTCGTCGCGGCCGTCACGCTGCAACTGGTCGAAGAAGGCCGGCTTGCCCTGGACGATCGTGCGGAGACGTGGATCGGCAAGGAACCGTGGTTTGGCCGCCTGCCGAACGCCCCCGAGCTGACTGTCCGTTCCCTCCTCAACCACACTGCCGGGCTGCCGGAGTACTTCGAGCGCAAAGGGGTGGCCGAGGCCATCAAGGCTGACGTGGACCGGGAGTGGACCGCGGCCGACCGGTTGGCCTTCGTCCTCGACGCGAAGCCGCGGTTCGCGGTCGGCAAGGGCTGGGCCTACGCCGACACGCACTACATCGTGGCAGGCCTGATCGCGGAGAAAGCCGGCGGAAAGCCGCTGTTCGAACAGGTCGAAGACCGACTCCTGAAACCGCTCGAGCTGGGCGGGATCGTGCCGTCCAACCGCCGCACCATCCCCGGCCTCGTGGCTGGGTATGCCGATCCGAGGAACCCGCTCGGCTTCGACGGGCGGACGGTGACCGGCGGGAAGCTCATGATGAACCCGCAGGTGGAGTGGGCCGGGGGCGGACTGGCAACCACCCCTCAGGACCTGGCCCGGTGGGCCAAGCTGCTGTTCGAAGGGCGGGCTTTTCGGAAGAAGGAGACCCTGGAAGCGATGCTCGACGGGGTGGACACGACGGCCGGGCGGGGCGGCGCGAACGGACCCAGGTACGGCCTTGGTGTGCAGATCCTGGCCTCCGCATGGGGGCCGAGCTTCGGCCACGGCGGGTGGTTCCCCGGGTATCGGACCGAGGTGGCGTACTTCCCCGACAAGAAGGTCGCGATCGCGATCCAGTTCAACACGGACATCACCGCGTCGCTCGAGAAGGGAGTCTCGACGTACCTGGCCGACATGGCGCGGATCGTGCTCGAGCCTCGGAAGTGACCGCCGCGACGCCTTCGCCTCATCGTGCAACCGCGAACCTTGGTGACACCCGTGCGGTCGATCTGCAGGTGACCGTGCCGGCATCGGTCTCGTTCGTGGGCACCGTCGGCGCGTTCGGAGTCGCGCGCAGTTCCGTCGCGCGGCAGCACGCATGGATCGCGAGCGCGGGCCTGAGCAGCCGCTTTGGTCACCGCAGCATGATCGTCACGTCGGCGATCTCGCAGCGGCGCACGTCGACGAACTGGCGGTGCGTGCCCTGCGCACCGAGGTCGATCACGACTTCGTGGCGACCGGGGGCCAACGCCGACATCGCCGTCAGCAGCGGCCCTGGCGCCCACAACTCGCCGCCCCGGCCGTTGCCGCGGCCGGGTGCGTGCAGGCTCGGTTGCGATTCCCTGCCGGCGGCGTCGACGAGGCGGAACTTGCCAGGCACGAACTTGCCGTCCGAACTCTTCACGTCGATGCGGATGCGGCCGCCGTGCTGCACGCGCACGGGGACCTGCAGCGGCTTCTCGCCGATCGTGATGTCTGCCGTGTGCCAGATCACGAAGGTGTCGTCACCTTGTGCGTCGCGCGCCTGCGCCAATCGCATGCGGTAGCGACCCGGTGGTGCTTCGGCCACCATCGTCACGAGCGGGGAACCGGTCTCCGCCTGCAGTTGGATCGGTGCTGGCGGCACGTCGATGCGCCAAAGTGCGCCGTTCAGGGTGCCCAGCGGCACTTCGCTGGTGAGTACGACCTGGACACGCGTCGTCGCCGCGGTGCCGAGTTCGACGACGAGCGGACTGCCAGGGAGCGCATCGAGCGGCACGTCGAACACGAGCGGCTCGCGACCCGGACGCAGGATGCGCCCGCGCAGCGGCGCTTCGCGTTCGCGCAGGATGCGAAGCTCCCCTTGGTCGTCGGTGCGGTAGTTCTCGATGCGTGGGTCGCGACCGTTGCCGCCGTCGATCTCGAAGCGCACGACCTGGTTGGCGGTTGGCTTGCCAAGGGTCAGCACGCGCACACACGCTGGGTGCAACAACCGGAAGTCGACGACCGCTGGTGCCGTGACCTTGCGTTCGTGCACCAGGCACTCGATTCCACCTTCGCCGCTGTTGTTCGTCAGGAACACGTAACCGGTGATGCCGGCGGTCGTCGCGATCGAGAAGCGTCCCGCTCCATCCGTCGCATGGCCACCGGCGAAGGCGCTGCCGCCTGAACGCTCCAGCCGTTGCACGTGCACGCCGCCGCCGGCGAAGCCCGTGATGGCAAACGCCTCCACGAACAGCTCCCACGCCGGATCCT
>JBEATZ010000213.1:0-3033 GCA_041161695.1 Planctomycetota bacterium
GCTCCCAAGCCACGCCCTGGGCTTTGGCCTCCGCGGGTCCTGCTTCCTTGGGTTCGAGCAGGGTGCGGGTGGTCAGCACGCCCGAGCCGTCGGCGCGCAGGTTCACGTGCAGTCCAACCAGTTCCTTGTCCGAGCAGGCGGCCGAGCAGGCGAGCAACGAGAGCAGGAGGGCCTTGCGCATGGCCGGATTGTGCCCACGGTGCGGTGGGTGGAAAGCGCGAGCCCCGAATCCTCGCGGCCTTCCGATCGGGGCGGCTGGCTGCCGCCGCGGGTCGCGGGAGGCTGTCGGCTCCTCCGGGGCCTCCTTCCGGGCACCGTTTTGGAAAAAATCCTGAGCGTGCTCGGACGGCTTGACCCTCCCACGGATGGGGGCGCCCGGGGCCCCGGTCTCCTGCCCATGGGATGATCGGGATGTTGGGTGGTGGAGCGTGGTTGTTGAGGGGTCGTAAAGTGGTGAAATAGGGTTGCAGAGTGGGGTTTGTTTGGTAGTGTGCGCCCGGACTCGAGGGAGCAGCACCTCGGTCCTCGCACCCATGTCCGCCACCTTCACCGGTACCACCGAACACGGCCTGGACGACAAGGGCAGGATCATCCTGCCCAGTCGGATCCTGGATTCGGTGGCCAAGAACGATTGGCGGTTCCACCTGAGCGCGGGGCTCGATCGCTGTCTCCTCCTGCACGATCACGAGGGTTGGAACCAGCTCATGGCGCAGCTGAGTCAGGGTGTCCCGGGCAGCAGGGCACACCGCGCACTCTGCCGCCGATTCCTGGGCCACTCGGAAGAGGTCGTGCCGGACGGGTCCAGGAGGATTCGCATTCCGGATCCTCTCCTCAACTACGCCGGTCTTTCGCCGAGCGGTCAGGCGGTTCTGGTGGGCGTCGGTCGGGTCATCGAGATCTGGTCGCCGGCGCACCTCGATTCGTCTCTCGCGGAGGCCGGAGCAGAAGAGGAAGCGCTCTTTGCAAGCCTGGTCGGTCCAACCAAGCCTTCGACGGCTTCGGGGGAGTGACATGGTGGGGCACCCACGGTCAGGGTGCCCGCGTTCCTGCAGTTGCCGGGCGGTCATTGGAAGCCGCGGGAGCGGATCATGTCCATGAATGCGGAGGGATCGGGAGCGAACGAGCTGAGGCAGCCTGTTCACGTCCCCGTCCTCTTGGCGGAAACCCTCGAGTTGCTGGCTCTCGAGCCGGGAATGGTCGTCGTCGACGGGACTGTTGGGGCCGGTGGTCACGGGGTGGAGATCGCCCGCGACCTCGGACCCGACGGACTGCTGGTGGGACTGGACCGAGACAGTGAGATCCTGACCTGCGCGGAGGCTGCCTTCGCACGAGCTGCCAAGGCGTCCGCCTCGCAGGCCAGGGTCTCACTGCACCATCTCCCGTATGCGCGCATGCGGGAGGCGCTTGCGCGGGAAGGACGCACGAACTGCGACCGCGTGCTCCTCGACATCGGTGTTTCTTCGTTGCAGTTGGACAAGGCAGAGAGGGGTTTCTCGTTCATGGCGGATGGTCCGCTCGACATGCGGATGGATGCGACGTCGCCCGTCACGGCGGCTTCGTGGCTCCAGTCCGTTCCCGAGGCGCAGCTGGTGGCTGCGTTGCAGGACTACGGCGACGAGCGCTACGCGCGCCGCATCGCCCGCGCCGTCGTCGAGACCCGCAGGCAGCGCGGCGCGCTGCAGCGCACCAGCCAGCTCAAGGACCTCGTCATGCGTGCACTGCCCGCCCCGGCGCGGCACGGCCAGCGCATCCACCCGGCGACCCGCACCTTCCAGGCGGTCCGCATCGCGGTGAACGACGAACTGGGCCAGCTCAGGAAGGGGCTCGAGGAGGCGGTTGCCTGCCTCGCCCCCGGCGGCCGGCTCTGCGTCATCAGCTTTCACTCCGCCGAGGACCGGGTCGTGAAGCAGTTCCTGCGCGAACGCATGGAGCCGCTCACGCGCAAGCCGGTCGAGGCGGGCCTGGCGGAGATCGAAAACAACCCGAGGGCCCGCAGCGCGAAGCTGCGGTGCGGCGTGGTGCGGGAGGTGGCTGCATGAGGTGGATCCTGGCAGGGATGGCGTTTGCCCTGGCGGTGGGGCTCGCGGTCGGTACGGCGGCCATGCGCGCCGAGAACACCCGGTTGAGGCTGCGCCTCGAGCGCGAGCACGGCTACGTGCAGGACGCGAGCATGGAGCTCCGCAGGCTGTCGCTGCAGGCGCTCCAGCAGGTCACTCCCGAGCGCATGGCGGCCTCGCTCCGCCGGCACCTCACCCGCGAGCGCAGGGAGGCGAAGGTCGCGTGGCTCTGAGGCCCGGTGAGCGCACGCGCGTGCGCCGGTTGTTCTTCTCGATGGGCACGGTTCCCGTGTTCCTCGCCTGCTGGCTCGCCCACATCCAGGTGTTCCAGAAGGGCCAGCTCTCGCGCGGCCCCGACCGTCCGCCGCTGCGCCTCGGCGCCGCCGCCGTCGACGCCCAGAGCGACGTCACGGTGAAGCTGCCCGCGCCGCGCGGCACCATCCTCGACCGCCACGGCGCCGTGATGGCCATCGACTGCGACACCTACGAGGTGCGCGCCGAAGTGCGCGTGCCGCCCAAGGAGCGCGAGGACGCCGGGCGGTTCCACGGTTTCCTCGGCACCCTTGCCGTGGACCTCGCGGATGCGCTGGTGCGCGACCCCGCCGGTCAGGAGCGCTCGCAGCTGCGCGAGCGCCACCAGACGGCCATCGCCGAGCGCCTCGTGCGCGCCTTCAAGACGGCGGACCTGCCCCGCAGCGGCGCCCTGCCCAAGGGCGCCGTGCCCTCGCGTGCCAACGTCCTCGTGTGCACGGATGTCGACGCGCTCGCCAACATCACGGCACTGCGGGCCGTGGACGCGGCCCGTTCGCACCTGACGCTCGACCTGCAACTGAAGCACAAGCGCGTCTACCCGGACCGCGAGTACACGTGGGGCATCGTCGGGTTCGAGATGACCGTCGAGGTGCCCGGCCCGCGCGGTCCGAAGGACCGGAGCTACGTGCGCTGGGGCGCCACCGGCATGGAGCGCCTGCGCGTG
>JBEATZ010000490.1:0-3049 GCA_041161695.1 Planctomycetota bacterium
AGCTGGCGGCGATCCTGCTGCAGTTCGCCGGGCTCATCTGGCTCGGCGGCCGCTGGTCGGCCGAGATGAACGCCACCGCAGAGCGCGTGCGCGAGCTGCAGGGCATCGTCGGCGACCTCGCGAAGAGCCAGGCGCAGGGCGCGATCATCGACGCCACGCAGGGCGCGCGCCTCGAGACGCTCGCCAAGCGGCTCGACGAGGTCGTCGCGCGGCTCGACCGGCCCGACCCGCGGAGGACGCCGTGAACGAGGGCATCGCCGCCGTCGCCGACGCGCTCGCCGCGGACCTCGCGGCGCTCGACCTCGGGCAGCCAGCCACGGTGTCGAGGGCGTTCTTCCCCTACCGGGACCGCGAGGACCTCGGCGCGCTGACGGTGACGGTCATGCCCCGCGGGCAGGAGCGCACCGTGGCGGCGCGCGGCGGGCTGTCGCAGGTCGACCACCTGATCGACGTCGGCATCCAGCGCCGCATCGACGGCACGGACGAGGCGTCGCTTGCCGCGACGGTCGCCGCGGTCGAGCAGGTGGCGCACTGGCTCGCGGGCAGGCGCCCGTCGGCCACGCCGGACTGGACGTGCGTGGAGGCGCGTGCGGACCCGCTCGTCGCCGAGGACCACGCGCTCAACCTGAGGATCTTCACGGGCGTCGTCCAGGCGCGGCTCCGTAGCCACGCCTGACCGGCGCGCCCCGTCGGTACTGGAGAAGGGACACCAACCATGGCCTACAAGCTCGGAATGGACGCCGTCATCAAGTACGGCGCAGCTGGAGGGACGGCATCGACCGCGCTCACCAACGTGCGCAACGTCACGCTGAACCTGGAGAAGGGAGAGGCGGACGTCACCACGCGCGCCAACAACGGCTGGAAGGCCACGGTGGGCACGCTGAAGGACGCCTCGATCGAGTTCGAGATGGTCTGGGACACCGCCGACGCGGGCTTCACGGCGCTGAAGAACTCGTTCTTCGGCAACACCGCGATCGCGCTGCTCGTCCTGGACGCCGCCACCGGCGGGCAGGGTCTCGACGCGGACTTCATGGTCACGAACTTCAGCCGCGAGGAGCCGCTCGACTCGGCGATCATGGTGAAGGTCACCGCGAAGCCGACGCTCTCCTCGCGCGCGCCGAGCTGGCACACCGCGTCGGGCGGAGGGAGCTGATCCATGCAGACCTTCCGCGACAACGCGGGCCGGACGTGGACGGTGTCGGTCGACGTCGCCGCGATCAAGCGCGTGCGCGCCCTCGCGGGCTTCGACCTGCTGTCGGTCATCGACGGCAAGGGCATCGACCGGCTCGTCCTCGACCCGGTGCTCCTGTGCGACGTGCTGTGCGCGGCGTGCAGGCCGGAGGCGGAGCGGCTCGGGGTCTCCGACGAGGACTTCGGGCGCGCGATGGCGGGCGACGCCATCGAGCATGCGACGCGGGCGCTCATGGAGGAACTCGTCTCTTTCTGCCCGAACCCGCGCGACAGGAAGCGGATGCAGAAGCTCGTCACCACCCTGTGGACCACGATGGAGAAGGCGCGGGACGTCGTGGAGCGGAAGCTGGACGAGCAGCTGCAGGCGCTGGAGAGCCTGGATCCGTCCGTGCCTGGAGGCTCGTCTGGAAGCTCGCCGGGATCGTAGGGGTGGACCCGCACCCACTGACGCTGCGCGAGCTCGTCGCGATGGCGGAGGGACGGGTGCGGGAGTCGTGGGACCACACGTCGGTGGTGCTGGCCCTCGTGGCCAACGTGCACCGGGACCCGAGGAGGAGGTCGGATCCGTTCATGCCTGCCGAGTTCCATCCGTACGAGCGGCCGCGCGCCGCGGAGCCGCTGAAGGTCGACATCACGGTCCTGCGCGAAGTCTTCGTCCCGAGGCCGGGCGATGGGGTGCGCGCATGAGGCTCGCCATGCTCATGGCCGCGGCGCTCCTCGCCGCCGGATGCAGCGCGTCCGGACGCATCGCGGAGAACGCGAACGAGGTGCGCAGGCTCGCCGAGTCGAGCCGCGGGCGATTCGACGCCATCGGCACCGAGGCCCTGCAGCCAGCGCCGGACGTCGCGACCATCGCACGCGAGGCCGAGGGCGGGAGCGCCGAGCAAGAGGCGATCATCCATGCCACCGCGGGAATCGTCGAGGCGCTTCCCGGCGTCTCCGACGTGACGCCGTGGTGGGCCACGCTCATCGCCCGCGTCATGGTCGCGCTCGCCGTCGTCGGCGTCGCGGTCATCCTCTGGACGACCGGGATCGGCGCGCTCGTGAAGCGTGCGCTCTGGAGCTTCGGGCTCCTGCTCCCGCGCAGCGCCGTGTCCGACGCCGACCTTGCGCGCTCGATGCTCGACCCGTCGCGGCCCGAGAGCGCACGCGAGTACGTCGCCGCGCGCCGCGCCTCCGACCCGGCCTTCGAGGCCGCGTGGAGGAAGGGCAAGTGAGCGCCGAGCGCCACAACATCGTCATCGAGCAGGGCACGACCTTCGGCCTCGAGGTGGCCTACGAGCAGCCCGAGGGCACGCCCGTCGACATCACCGGCTGGAGCGCGCGCATGCAGGTGCGCCAGACCCACGCGAGCACGTCGTCGATCCTCGACCTGACGAGCCTCGCGGGCTCGCTCTCCGTCGACGGGCCGCGCGGCACCGTCACCGTCAACGTGGGCGCGACCCAGACGGCGGCGCTGCCCGCGCCGTTCCTCGGGGTCTACGACCTCGAGATCGCATCGCCCGGCGGCACCGTCATCCGGCTCGTGGAGGGAAGCTGCCGCATCACGCCGGAGGTGACGCGATGAGCTGCTGCCGCGTGGTGGTGCGCGAGTCCCCGAGGCGCGTGACCGTCCGCCAGGACGTCCGCGCCGTGCGCGTCGCGTCGCCCGGTCCGCAGGGACCGCAGGGGCCGCCCGGCGACACCTTCACCGGCGCCTACGCAGAGAGCGTCAACGGCCGGTCGGGGCAGGTCACCCTCGGCGTCTCCGACGTGCGAAACGTCACCGCGGCCAGGCTCCTCGGTCGGCGCTCGGGATCCGCCGGGAACGCCGAGGAGATCACCCTCGGCACCGGGCTCAAGATGTCCTCGACCGGGC
>JBEATZ010000309.1:0-5082 GCA_041161695.1 Planctomycetota bacterium
CTCTAGCAAGCCGCGCGCGCCAAGGCACGGAACCGACGCCGGTTGACGCAACAACGGACGAAGTGTCCCGAAACGGCACCGACGCGGCCCCTGCAGCGGGGCCGCAGCGCAGGATCAGCGCATGTCGCCGGAACCGCTGGTGCGGCGCGCCATCATCTCGCGCGCCAGCGCCTTGCGGAGCGAGGCCTCTGCCCTGAGGTAGTCCTCGCTGAGTCGGTCGAGGTGCGCCAGCTTCTGCCGCGCCTTGGCCTCGGCGTCCTTGACGCGCTGGAGGTCGATCTCCTGCGCCAGTTCGCCCGCCTCGCAGGTGAGCGTCAGCACGTTGTCCTGCACCTGCGCGAAGCCGTCACTCACGAAGATCGCGGTGCGCGAACCATCGCCTTCCGTGACCTGCACGTCGCCGGCCTGGCCGATGGCGGTCATGAGCGGCGCGTGCTTGGGCAGGATGCCATAGCTGCCGTCCACCCCGGCGAAGCGGACGGAGCGGACCTTGCGGTCCACGATCACGCGGTCGGGGGTGACGATGCGGAGGTGCAGTTCGCTTGCCATGGCTGGTTTCCCGTGGGTTCAGGCCGCCGGGCTCACTTGCCCGACAGCTTCTTGGCCTGGGCAACGGCCTCGTCGATCGAGCCCACCATGTAGAACGCCTGCTCGGGCAGGTCGTCGTGCTTGCCCTCGAGGATCTCCTTGAAGGAGCGCACGGTGTCCTCGCGCTTGACGAACTTGCCGGGGGTGCCGGTGAACGCCTCGGCGACGAAGAACGGCTGCGACAGGAAGCGCTGGATGCGGCGGGCGCGTCCGACCACGAGCTTGTCGTCCTCGGACAGTTCCTCGATGCCGAGGATCGCGATGATGTCGCGCAGGTCCTGGTAGCGCTGCAGGGTGCGCTGCACCTCGCGGGCCACCTTGTAGTGTTCCTCGCCGACGACCTGCGGGCTGAGCATCTTCGAGGTCGACTTCAGCGGGTCGACCGCGGGGTAGATGCCGAGCTCGGCGATCTGGCGCTCGAGGATGATGGTCGAGTCGAGGTGCGCGAACGTGGCCACGGGCGCCGGGTCGGTGATGTCGTCTGCCGGCACGTAGACTGCCTGCATCGACGTGACCGAACCGTTCTTGGTCGAGGTGATGCGCTCCTGGAGGGCACCCATCTCGGAGGCCATGGTGGGCTGGTAACCCACGGCGCTCGGCAGGCGGCCGAGGAGCGCCGACACTTCCGAGCCCGCCTGCACGAAGCGGAACACGTTGTCGACGAACAGCAGCACGTCCTTCTTCTCGAAGTCGCGGAAGTACTCGGCCATGGTGAGGCCCGTGAGCGCCACGCGGAGGCGTGCGCCCGGGGGCTCGTTCATCTGGCCGAACACGAGCACGGCGTTGTCGAGCACCGAGGCCTTCTGGCCCTTGGCGTCGGTGTACTCGGCCTCGGCCATCTCGAGCCAGAGGTCGTTGCCCTCGCGGGTGCGCTCACCCACGCCGCAGAACACCGAGAAGCCGCCCTTCTCCACCGCGGTGATGCGGATCAGCTCCTGGATGAGCACCGTCTTGCCGACGCCTGCACCGCCGAAGAGGCCGATCTTGCCACCCTTGGCGAAGGGGCAGAGGAGGTCGACGACCTTGATGCCGGTCTCGAACACCTCGCTGATCGCCTGCTGCTCCTCGTAGTTCGGGGCGGTGCGATGGATGGGCAGCGAGGTGGCCGCTGCGACGCCGGGCATCGGCTCGCCCGTACGCGGGTGCGCGACGCCGACCTCGAGGGCGCGGCCGAGCACGTCGAACAGGCGGCCGCGGGTCGCGGAGCCCACCGGCACCGTGATCGGCGCGCCGGTGTCCACGGCCGGCATGCCGCGTCGCATGCCGTCCGTGGACGACATGGCGACACAGCGCGCGGTCGAGTTGCCGAGCTGCTGGGCGACCTCGAGGACGAGGTCCAGGTTGGCTGCCTTGTCCACCACGGTGATGGCGTTGTAGATCGACGGCATGTGGCCTTCGGGGAACTGCACGTCCACCACGGGGCCGAACACCTGCAGGATCTTTCCTTGGACTTGCGTCGCGGTCGTCACGTTCAAAGTCTCCAGCTGTCGTTGCGAATGCGGATCTGGGGTCACTGCACGGCGTTGGCACCGCCAACGATGTCGAGCAGTTCCTTGGTGATGTTCTCCTGGCGGGCGCGGTTGTAGACCTTCTTGAGCTGCTTGCTCATGCGGACTGCCGCGTCGGTGGCGCTCTTCATCGCCATGCGGCGCGAAGCCTGCTCGGAGGCAAGCGACTGCAGCATGACGTCGAACATCACCGTCTCCAGGTAACGGGGAATGAGCCGGTCGAAGAGGGTCTTCGCATCCGGCTCCATGAGGTAGTCGAGGGCGGGCACGGCCTCGGCGCCGGCGCCCATCGCCGTGTCACAGGCGGGCAGGAACTGCTGCACCGTCGGCACGAAGCGGATCATCGAGGCGAAGCGGGTGCCGAGGATGCGCACCGAGTCGACCTTGCCGTCGAGGAACGCCTTGCTGATCTCGTCGGCCACCATCTTGGCCGAACGGAAGTCCATCTTGTCGAGGGCGGGTTCCACGAAGAAGCGCTCGACGGCGAAGCCGCGGCGCGTGAGCCACGTGTAGCCCTTGCGGCCGTACACCCAGAACACGACCTTCTGGCCGGTCTTCTTCCAGGTGTTCTCGGCGAGGTTCTGCAGCTCCTTGAACACGTTCGCGTTGTAGGAGCCGCACAGGCCGCGGTCGGAGGTGATGAGGAAGATGCCGAGGGTCTTCTCCTCGGTTGCCTTGCGGAACCACGGCAGGCCGCTGTCCGCGCCGACGCTGGCGGCAAGGCGACCGAGCATGCGCTGCAGCTCCTCCGTGTACGGATGGAAGCTCAGCGCCTTCGCCTGCACCTTGCGCAGCTTCATCGATGCGACCATCTCCATCGCGCGCGTGATCTGCGCGATGTTGCCCACCGACTTGATGCGTCCGCGAAGTTCCTTGAGGTTCGGCATGGTGCTCCAGGGGGAAGAATGCGTGCCCGCGGCTCATGCCGCGCGGCGCGCGATCAGGCCAGGAACTCCTTCTTGAAGGCCGTGCCGGCCGCGTCGAACTGCTTCGCGAGGTCGTCGGACCACTTCTTGTCGACGCGGATGGACTCGAGCAGCTTGGGCTGGTTCGCGCGCAGCGAAGCCAGGTACTTGCGCTCGAAGTCCTGCACGCGGTTGAGCGGCACGTCGTCCAGCAGGCCGGACGAGCCGGCGTACAGGATGGCGACCTGCTCCTCGACCGGCACCGGGCCGTACTGGGCCTGCTTCAGCAGTTCGGTCATGCGCTGGCCGCGCGTGATGGCCTGCTGGGTGGCCTTGTCGAGGTCGGAGCCGAACTGGGCGAAGGCCGCGAGCTCGCGGAACTGCGCCAGCTGGATGCGGAGACCGCCTGCGATCTTCTTCATCGCGGGGATCTGGGCCGAGCCACCCACGCGCGACACCGAGATGCCTGCGTTCACGGCCGGGCGCTGGCCCGCGTTGAACAGCGAGGACTCCAGGAAGATCTGGCCGTCCGTGATGGAGATCACGTTGGTCGGGATGTACGCCGACACGTCGCCTTCCTGCGTCTCGACCACCGGCAGCGCGGTGAGCGAACCGCCACCCTTGGCCTTGGAGAGCTTGGCCGCGCGCTCGAGGAGGCGGCTGTGCAGGTTGAACACGTCACCGGGGAACGCCTCGCGGCCCGGCGGACGGCGCAGCAGCAGCATGACCTGGCGGTAGGCCAGAGCCTGCTTGTAGAGGTCGTCGTAGGCGATGACCACGTGGCGACCCTCGTCGCGCAGGCGCTCGCCCATGGCTGCGCCGGCGTAGCAGCTGAGGAACTGCATGGCGGCGTCCGACGATGCGGGCGCGCTCACCACGATGCAGTACGGCATGGCGCCGTTCTCCTCGAGCTTCTGCACCACGGCCTTCACCGTGGACTGCTTCTGGCCGACGGCCACGTAGATGCAGATGACCTGCTCGGGGTTCTTGGGGTCGCCGCCGCCGGTCAGCTTCTGGTTGATGAAGGTGTCGACGATGAGCGCCGTCTTGCCGGTCTGGCGGTCGCCGATGATCAGCTCGCGCTGGCCGCGGCCGATGGGGATCATCGAGTCGATGGCCTTGATGCCGGTCTGGAGCGGCTGCTTCACCGGCTCGCGCTCGGGCACCGTGGGCGAACGGCCCTCGATCGGGCGCATGTCGGCCTCGGTGGTCTGGATCGGCCCCTTGCCGTCCACGGCGCGGCCGAGGGCGTCCACCACGCGGCCCACCATCTGCATGCCCGTGGGCACCGAGATGATGCGGCCGGTCGTGCGGACCTGGTCGCCTTCCTTGATCTTGGTGTCGGAGCCGAGGAGCACCGCGCCCACGTTGTCCTCTTCGAGGTTGAGCGCGAGGCCGTAGACGCCGTTCCCGAAGTCGAGCAGCTCGCTCATCATGCAGTCATCGAGACCATGCACGCGGGCAACGCCGTCGCCCACCATCAGCACGGTGCCGACGCTCGACTTCTGCATCCTGCCCTGGAAGCCTTCGATTTCTTCCTTGAGGACGGTTGCGACTTCGGACGGTTTGAGATCCATGGGGTTTGCTCGGGGAAACGAATGTCTTCAGAGGGTTGCCTGCAGCAGCTTCTTCTCCAGCTGCGACAGGGCGGATTGCAGGGAGCCGTCGTAGAGCACGTTGCCGATGCGCAGGCGCACGCCACCGACGAGCTCGGGGCGAACCTGCACCGACAGCGCGACCTTCCGGCCGGCGATCTTGCCTGCGACCTCGCGCAGGCGGCTTTCGTCTTCGGCAGCGAGGGGCCTTGCGGTCTCCACGATGCCTTCCAGTTCACCGCGCTGCGCCATCAGCAGGGCCCGGAAGGCCGGCTGGATGTCGAACAGCACGTCGATGCGGTGCCGGTGCTGCAGCACCTTCACGAGGTTCTGCACCAGCGTGTGCCGGCCCGCCGTGAGCTTGGCGAGCACGCGCTCGCGCTCCTGCTCCGTGAGGTCCGGACTGGCGATCATCGGGCGCACGCCGGGCGCCCGCACTGCGGCATGCACCGCAGCGAGGTCGCTGGCGATCGCATCCTCTGCCGA
>JBEATZ010000316.1:0-5677 GCA_041161695.1 Planctomycetota bacterium
CGTTGAACGAGAAGCGCCCCTTCTCGTACTGGCGGAGCCGCGACTCGGGCAGCATCGCGTACAGGTCGCGGATGTGCGTCCAGACGTCGGTGTAGGTGGCGGGGTTGCTGCGCGGGGTCCGGCCGATGGGCGCCTGGTCGATCTCCACGACCTTGTCGAGCAACTCGATGCCGTCGATCCCCTCGCAGGCACCCGGCACCTCGTTGGAGCCGTTGAGCACGCGGCCGAGCGAGGGCTTGAGGACGTGGTGGACGAGCGTCGACTTGCCGCTGCCGCTCACGCCGGTGACGGCCACGAAGCGGCCGAGCGGGATGTCGACGTCGACGTGCTGGAGGTTGTGGTGCGAGGCACGGCGGATGCGCAGCGTGCCCTTGTCCGCGGCCCTGCGGACGGCCGGCGTCTCGATGCGCAACTCGCCCTTCAGGTACTTGCCCGTGGCGGATGCGCTGCAGGCCTTCACCTCTGCAGGCGTGCCAGCGGCCACGATCGTGCCGCCATGGGTGCCTGCACCGGGCCCGACGTCGACCAGGAAGTCGCTGCGTTCCATCGTCTCCTGGTCGTGCTCCACCACCACCACGGTGTTGCCGCGGTCGCGCAGCGCCTCGAGCGTCCGCAGCAGGCGCTCCTGGTCGCGCGCGTGCAAGCCGATGCTGGGCTCGTCCAACACGTAGAGGATGCCGCGCAGGCCCGCACCCACCTGCGCCGCGAGGCGGATGCGCTGCGACTCGCCGCCCGAGAGGGTGTTGGCGCGTCGCTCCAGCGTCAGGTACTCGAGGCCGACCTCGGCGAGGAACCCGAGCCGCCGCTCGATCTCGGCAAGGATGTCCCTGCCGATCAGCAGCTCGTTGCCCTCGAGCCGCAGGCCGCGCACCCATGCGAGCGCCTGCGCCACCGGCATGGCGAGCACCTCGGGCAGCGCCAGTCCCTCGAAGTGCACCGAGCGCGCCTGCGGACCGAGGCGCGTGCCGTCGCAGCCGTCGCACTTCGTTGCCGCACGGAAGCGATCGAGGTGGCGCGCGCGCGAGGGCCGGTAGCTGGCCTCGAGGTGCCGCAACACGCCAGGCCATGCGATGCGGTCCCGCCCCGTGGTGCGGAAGCTGGTGCCCTGCTTGGTCCAGCGGAAGTCGTAGAGCCGCTCCCCGGATCCGTACAGCACGACCTTGCGCGCCTTGGCCGACAGCTTCTGCCACGGCGTGTCGAGGTCGAAGCCCTCGGCGCGTCCCACTTCCTCGAGGTGGTCGAGCGTGAGCTTGCCGTAGACGAGGCGGCCGTCGGGGGTGAACGCCTGCAGCGCGCCCCCGCGCAGCGTCCGCCGCGGGTCCGTCACCACGGCCTCGGCAGCGAAGCCGTGCGTCTCGCCGAGGCCATCGCACTTCGGGCAAGCGCCGATCGGGCTGTTGAACGAGAACAACCGCGGCTCCATCTCGGGGAGCGAACCGTGGCCGTTGGGGCAGCTGCGCCGCGCCGAGAACAGACGGTGGCCGTCTTCGCCCCACGCGAGGCCGCACAGTCCATCCGCGAGCGCGAGCGCCTGTTCCACGGCCTCGGCAAGGCGGCTGCGCCCATCGGCGGCCAGCGTCAGCCGGTCCACCACCAGTTCGATGGTGTGGTAGACGTAGCGGTCGAGCTTGATGTCCTCGTCGAGGCGACGCACCGTGCCGTCGATGCGCGCGCGCACGAATCCCTTCGCGCGCCACGCGTCGAGTTCCTTGCGGTACTCGCCCTTGCGCTCGCGCACCACCGGCGCGAGCACCATGGCCTGCGCCCCCGCATGCTGCACCAGCATGGCATCGGTGATGCGGTCGGCGGACCACGCCTCGATGCGCGCCCCGCACTCGGGGCAGGACGGCACGCCGAGCCGCGACCACAGCAGGCGCAGGAAGTCCATCACCTCCGTCAGGGTGCCCACCGTGCTGCGTGCCGCATGGCTCGTCGACTTCTGGTCGATCGACACCGTCGGCGACAGGCCCTCGACCAGGTCGACCTTGGGCTTCTCCATGCGCCCCAGGAACTGGCGCGCATAGGAGCTCAGGCTCTCGAGGAAGCGCCGCTGCCCTTCCTGGTAGATGGTGTGGTACGCGAGGCTCGACTTGCCCGAACCCGACACGCCCGTGAAGGTCGTGAGCGAATCCCTGGGGAACGCCAGGTCGACGTCCTTCAGGTTGTGTTCCCGGGCTCCCTTCACCACCACGTGGGTGGCCGCGGAGGCCCCGGGACGGGGCTCGGAAGAGTTCGGTGCCAAGTGGATAAACCCGTCCAGCATAGCGGGCACCCTTGGGTGCACCAGCCGCAGCGGCGATGGCATCGGGACGCGCGGCGCTATGCTGCGCGGATGGCGGAAAACCATCCACAAGACGGTGAAGAACCCGAGGGCACGGACGCGGAGCAGGACCTGCTGGTCGTGTTGCCCCTCAGCAACCGCTCCATGGGAACGGCTGCAGACCGCATGGCCATCGAGGCGCTGGCGGAGGAACTCTCCGCGATCCTCGAGGAATCAGGCGTGGGCGAGTACGACGGCGAGGAGATCGGCGGCGGCAGTTGCACCCTGTTCTTCGCCGGGCCGGATCCTCGCCGCATCCTGCAGGTGATCCAGCCCGTGCTGCGCCACAGCCCGTTCGGCCGCGGCGCCGAGGCGATCCTCGGCTACGGCGACGACGGCAAGCCGGTGCGCACCCGGATCTGAGCGGCCCCGGCGCGAGCTTCGGTCAGGAACCGATCAGCACGCGCAGCGCCTGCGTCGACACCATGCGCATCACGTTCTTCGATGCCGGGTCGTTCGCGAAGTACTGGAAGTAGGTGACGCTGCCCACCACGGCCGTGGTGTTGGGGATCGCGATGTTGCGCGAGGCCTCGCCATTCACGCTGAACAGCGTGTCGGAGATGTCGGGCCGGACGAACAGCTGGCAGCCGGCCAGGCCGAAGTTGGCGAGGCTCGCGGGCAGGGCACCCTGGCTCCACGTCGTGTTGTCGAACCCGATGATGAGGGCGCCGAAGTGCGATCCCACGGGGTTGAGGCCGCTGGCGCGGATGCTCAGGGTGCGACCCTTCTCGGGGATGCCGATCCCCGTGAGCGACGGCACGCCCGAGGGGCTGCCGCAACCGGTGCCGAAGGGCACCTTCTCGCCCACCACGCGCAGCGCGAGGACGGCAGCCCGGGCCGCGGCGAAGTCGGCGCGGGACGACTGCGTCCCGCTGTTCGCGCCGCCGGTCGAGGAGCACCCGCCGTGCGTGTGCACGCCGATCACCTTGCCGGTCTGCTCGTGGATCACCGGGCTGCCCGAGTTGCCGCCCGTCGTGTCGGTCGAGTAGGCGAGCGCCGTGGCGTTGGCGGTGGAGACGCGCGCACCCGCATGGGTCTTCTGCGCCTGGTTCGCGGTGGCAGAACCCGTGTTGCCGTTGCCCGTGCCGTAGCCGGTGATGCGGATGGTGACGCCGCTCACGGTGGCCGGCGGGTTGTCGACGGTGTACCAGCTGCCCTGGCGCTCACCAGGGAACAGGCCGGTGTTGCTGTTGCGCACGGCCGCGCTCACCGACCAGTCGGCGCCCACGCCGCTGTTGAGGAACTGGTGGAAGGGATCCATGGCGTACTGGTCCATGGGCGCGGCAGGAACCGTGGAGCCGGTGCTGGTCGAGAGCGGCACGTTGAAGTGCAGGATCTGGCCTGCCGTGGAGCTCATGCAATGACCCGCGGTGCCGACGGCATAAGGACTGAACAACCATGCCGTGCACGACGAGTTGATGCGGCAGGCTCGCACGTCGTTGCTGAGCGCGCGATCGTCCGTGGTGCCACAGATGCTGTCGACCTCGGCAACGGCTCCGACCTGCAGCCGCACCACCTGGTCGATGAGCGCACGGTTGCCGGCCGTCCCCGGAGCCGCGACGAGTTCGACGCGCAGCACCGGCCCGAGGAACTGGCAGGAGTAGCCCTGGTAGTCGCGGAGGCTGTGGGCGTCGTGCCACTGGACCCACTCGGGCTTGGCAGGGGCATGGATGCGCAGCTTGCTGCCCGCAGGCAGGTTGGTGTCGCGGAAGCGCACCTGCAACCAGTCGCCGTCGGCGCCGTAGACGTCCTGGGCCCACACCACCGCGGCCGCTGTGGCGGCATTGGCGAGGTAGCCCGAGTCGTGCTGCACGGCCACCCGGAGGGTCGGATGGAACGCCTGCTGGGCAGCCAGTTCGACGGACAGGGACGATGCCACGGCAAGCGTGGCCCACACGATCGGGGGGAACTTCATGGGGACACCGGGGGGGTGCGTGGAGAAACCTATCCTGCGCTCACGATCCGCCAACTCCAGCGGACCTGCCTTGGCCCGAACTGGGATCGGTCGGGTGGCCCACGGCCGTGCGCAGGGTGCCGTGGAGGTTGCGGTTGGCCGCAAGGATGCTGCCGCCGAAGAGCCATTCCTGCCCACCGCCGAGGTCGGTGACCAGCCCACCGGCCTCGCGGACGATGCAGGCGCCGGCCGCCACGTCGTAGGGCGACAGGTCGAGTTCCCAGTAGCCGTCGAACGATCCGGCGGCCACGAGGCACAGGTCGAGAGCCGCGCTGCCGAGCCTGCGGATGTCGCGGCACGCGAGCAGGGCGCGGCGGAAGCGGGCGGTGTTGTCGTCGCGGCCGGGCTCGTCGCGGCGGTAGGCGAAGCCCGTGGCGAGAAGCGCATCGGCGAGTTGGTCGGTGGCCGAGCAGGCGATGGGCGCGCCATTGCGCGTTGCACCGAGCCCGCGAGCCGCAGCGTAGGTTGCGTCGAGAGCAGGGGCATGCACCACCCCCAGCACGACCTCGCCGCGGTGCGCGAGCCCGATGGAGACGCTGTAGACGGGCAAGCCGTGCACGAAGTTGGTGGTGCCGTCGAGCGGGTCGACGATCCAGCAGAAGGGCGAGGCGCTGGAGGCAGCACCCGCGGCCGTGAGCTCGCCTTCCTCGGCGAGGATGCCGTGGTCGGGAAAGCGCGCGAGGATGCCGCCAACCACCACGCGCTCGGCAGCGCGGTCGGCGGCCGTCACCAGTTCGCGCCGCACGCCCTTGGAGGCGGTGCCGAGTGCGTCCGGGCGCTGCTGTGCATCGGCGAGCACCCTGCCGGCTGCGCGCGCGAGCTCGACCGCGAGGGCGAGCGTGGGCGCGAGTTCGAGCCCGTCGCAGCTTGCAGCAGCATCAGGAACCATGGGCACCCGCGGCCAGCCGCGTCATCGCCTCCACCATCTGCTCCTGCAGTTCCTTCAGCTGGCGGTTCAGCCCGCCGCGCGAGGGTTCGTAGTTCATCAGGATCGAGAAGATCCGCAGGCGCCCGTCGTCGAGCTTGACCACGCCGCTGAGGCTGGAGCACCCGTTGATCCAGCCGGTCTTCGCCATCACCCGGCCCGCGAGACGCTTGTCGGTGAAGCGGTCGTCGAGGGTCCCGGACTCGCCGCCCACGGGCAGCGACGCGAGGAACAAGCCGGAGCCCGGACCGCGCAGGGCCTCGCGCACGACGGTGGCGAGCAGCGCAGGCGTCAGCTTGTTGTCGCGCGAGAGGCCGGATCCGTCCTCCAGCACCACCTCGGACGGCAGGTTGCCCACGAGGGCGAGCAGTTGCGTGCGCACCGCAGCCATCCCCCCGCGCAGCGAACCATCGGCACCGACACGGGCGCCGAGTGCGCGCACGCACTGCTCGGCGTCGAAGTTGGAGGAGTCGCGCAA
>JBEATZ010000363.1:0-10973 GCA_041161695.1 Planctomycetota bacterium
GGTCTAGGCCCGCCTGCGCGAGCAGGCCCACGGCCAGCTGGCGCGAACGCCCCACCGTGCGCAGAGCGAGTTCCACGTTCGCGCGCGGCGTGAGCTCGTCGAAGATGCCCTCGTCCTGCAGGATGGCGGCGACCCTGCCGCGCAGCGCGCCCGGGCCGGCGCGGCGGAGGTCGGTGCCGAGCAGGCGGATCTCGCCGTGGAGGCGCGGCTCGACCTCGCGCATGTCGACGAGACCGGCGCAGAGTCGCAGCAGCGAGGACTTGCCGCCGCCGCTCGTGCCGCACAGCAGGAAGAACGAACCGCGCGGCAGCGCCAGCGACACGTGCTCCAGCAGCCATCCCGACCCGCGCCCGCTGCGGTGCGCGAGACCGAAGTCGCGCAGCTCCAGGAAGGGCTCGGGCGCGGTGCTCACGGCGCAGGCCGCAGGTCCGCGGGCACGAGGTGGAGCGGGACCACGGCGCCGGTGCGCGAGCGCGGCCCCTGCTGGCCCAGCAGTCCGTGCACCACCTCGCCACTGCGGATCGAGGCGCCGACCCACGGTTCCTTCGCGTCGAGCACCTGGTCCGCCTGGAACAGCACGGGCTCGGCGCCAGCTCGCTCGTAGTAACGGTTTGCTTCCGGCTTCGCGTCGTCGAAGCCCAGCAGTGCAGGTGGCGTGCCCGCGAGCTGCTCGGCAGCACCCTCGAGCACGAGCAGGCACAGGTCCTCGCCCGTGGGCGCCACCCAGACGCGCCCGGCGCGCACCACGCGGCCGTCCGTCAGCAGCACCTTGGTCTGTTCGCTGCGGATGTCGGGGGCGCGGCCGAACAGTTCGCCCTCGGTGTACGCAGCGTCGGCGCAACTGCGCGTGGTGGCCACCACGGCGCGCCCGGCGCGGTCGACCCACAGGATGCCGTTGCCCTCGCGCTGGATCGCGTCATCGGGCGTCCAGAAGTCGTGCTCGATGGCGCTGTACGAGATGCGCACGAGGTGCAGCTTGCTCGCGGCCGCAGGCGCGACGGCCTGCCGTGGCGCCAGCGCGGAGTCGGGCACCGCCTCGACCTCGACGTCGGGACGGTTCGCGGCGGCGATGGTGCGCCAGCCGTCTTCCACCGGCAACCCGCTGCCCGGCCGCGCGTGGTAGGACACGTGCGGCGAGAGCAGCGACGAGAGGTCGGCGAGCGAGAACCCGCTCCACAGCGCGCCGGTGACCGTGGGGCGCGCGACCCAGAACATGCTGCGTTCGGTCACCGTGGCGCGCTCGCTGCGGTGGACGCGCAGCGTCGCCACCACGTGCGAACCATCGGCAGCGAGCGCGAGCGAACGCACCTCGCCCACCTTCATGCCGCGGTACTGCACCGACGAGCCCGCCTGCAGGCCGTGGTTCTCGGGGAGCAGCAGTTCCATCAGCAGGTCGCCTGCCTGCACGGGGTCCATGGCGATGGTGCGCGCGAACTCCGGCGGCTGGTCGACGCCCGCGACCACGGCGCCGGACTCGAGCTGCGTGCCGGCAACCGCACCGTCCGGCGGCGAGAGCAGTGCCACGTAGGCATCGCGCACCAGCGTGTCGAGGCCACTCACCCCGCTGCCAAGTCCCTCGAAGCGCGGCGTCACGATCCAGAACACCGTGTCGACGCGCGCGAGGTGCACGGCATCCGGCTGCAGCAGCATGCGCGTGACGGCGCGGTTGCCGTCCTTGCTCACTGCCACTGCGAGCACCGTCCCCACGCGCACGCCGCGGCAGCGCACATCGGCGCCCCCGCGCAGGCCACGGGCGTCGGCGAACTCGACGGTGACCTGGAAGCCCTGGTTGGCTGGAGCCTCACCCAAGGCGCGCCACAGCCAGCCGCCGGCCACGAGGGCGGCGACCAGCACGAGGATCCCGTTCAGGTAGCGAAGGCCGTGCATGGTGTCTCCATGCGCCCCCACCGGCGAGGACTCACAGGTCCAGGTTGGTGGCCTCGAGCGCGTGCTTCTCGATGAACTCGCGGCGCGGCTCGACCGCCGGGCCCATGAGGACGGTGAAGATGCGATCTGCCTCCACCATGTCGCTCACCGCCACCTGGTTGAGGGTGCGGCGCGCGGAGTCCATCGTCGACTCGAAGAGCTGGGCGGGATTCATCTCGCCCAGTCCCTTGTAGCGGTAGATCTCGACGCCCTTCTCGCAGCTCTCCTGGATGAACGCCACGGCATCGAGCAGGCTCGCGGCCTCGTGGGTCTCGGTGCCCGTGACCTTCCAGCCGCCCGACTTCACGGTGAGCGACTGCGGCGTCACGCCGCGCTGGGCCAGCTGCTGCAGGCTGTTGCGCAGTTCGCTGCCTGCGTGCAGCGCGTACACCTCGATGTCCGCGTGGTCGCGGCGGATGAGGGAGTCCGGGCCCTCGTAGACGTTGAGCTGCCTGCCGCCGCCGAGCTTCTGCAGTTCGGCGCCCAGCTGGTTCTCGGTGTCGAGGAACCGAGTCTCGCCGCGGTGGCGGATGAAGTAGGCCGGCGGGTCGTAGTTGGGCAGCGCAGCAGCCATCACCCACTCCCAGAACGGCACGGTGGCGTCGATGGGGAGCTTCTTCTCCACCGACTGCAACCGGATCACCATGTCCATCAGTTCGCGCAGTTCGCGGCCGCGGTACAGCTTGCCCTGCGGGCTCGTGAGCTCGGTCGCGCCGAGGCCCAGCTCCGCCATGATCGCGACCTTCTCGGCCTCGTCGATGGCGTAGCGCATCGTCTTGCCCTTCTCGATGCGGTAGAGCGGCGGCTGGGCCACGTACACGTGGCCGCGCTTCACCAGCTCCGGCATCTTGCGGTAGAAGAGCGTGAGCAGCAGCGTGCGGATGTGGCTGCCGTCCACGTCTGCGTCGGTCATGATGATGACCTTGCCGTAGCGCAGCTTCTCGACGTCGAACTCCTCGGTGAGGAAGCCCGTGCCGATGGCGCTCACGATGGCCTGCACTTCCTCGTGGTCGAGGATGTTGTCGACCGGCGCCTTCTCGACGTTGAGGATCTTGCCGCGCAGCGCGAGGATCGCCTGGTGGGCCATGCGGCCCTGCTTGGCGGTACCGCCTGCGGAGTCACCCTCGACGAGGAACAACTCGGCCTGGTCGCGCGGCGTGCCCTTCTGGCAGTCGGCGAGCTTGGCAGGCAGGCCGCCGCTCTCCAGCGCCGACTTGCGTCGCACGAGGTCGCGGGCCTTGCGGGCGGCCTCGCGTGCGCGCAGCGCGTCGAGCACCTTGCCGAAGATCGAGCGTGCCGTGGACGGGGTCTCCTCGAACGCAGTGCGCAAGCCGTCGCCGACGATCGTCTCGACGATCGACTGCACCTCGCGGTTGCCGAGCTTGATCTTGGTCTGGCTCTCGAACTGCGGGTCGGGGACCTTCACCGAGATCACCGCGGCAAGGCCTTCCTTGAAGTCCTCGCCCGAGGGAACCGGGTCCTTCTCCTTCAGCACCTTCTCGGTGCGCGCCCAGTTGTTGAGTGCGCGCGTCAGCGCCGTGCGGAACCCGACCAGGTGCGTACCGCCCTCGATCGTGTTGATGTTGTTGACGTAGCTGAAGACGGTCTCGTTGTAGCCGTCGTTGTACTGGAGGGAGAGTTCGACGTCGTAGACCTTGTTGGGGTCCTCGGGAGACGCCATCTCCTTGTGGATGTAGAGGATCTCCTTGTGCACGGCTTCCTTGCCGCGGTTGAGGTCGCGCACGAACTCGCGCACACCCTCGGGGAAGAAGAACTCCTCGTGCTTGTCGAGCCGCTCGTCGGTGAGCGTGATGCGGAATCCAACCTGGCCCATCAGGTACGCGAGTTCGCGGAGGCGTTTGCGCAGCACGTCGTAGCTGAACTCGGTGACCTCCATGACCGCCGGGTCGGCCTTGAAGCGCACCATCGTGCCGGTGCCCTCGGTCTTGCCGATCACCATCAGCTCGCTGGCCTTGTCGCCGCGCGAGTACGTCTGGCGGTGGACCTTGCCATCGCGGTGGACCTCGACCTCGAAGTACTCGGACAGTGCGTTCACCACCGAGATGCCGACGCCGTGCAGGCCGCCGGAGACCTTGTAGCTGTTCTTGTCGAACTTGCCGCCCGAATGGAGCTTCGTGACGATGACCTCGAGCGCCGGGATGCCGGTCTCGTGCATGTCGACGGGGATGCCGCGGCCGTCGTCGCGCACGCTCACCGAGCCGTCCTTGTGCACGCGCACGTCGACCTTGGTGGCGCGGCCCGCGAGGGCCTCGTCCACGGAGTTGTCGACGATCTCCCACACGAGGTGGTGCAGGCCCTTCGGGCCCGTGTCGCCGATGTACATCGCAGGCCGCTTGCGGACGGCGTCGAGTCCCTCGAGGACCTTGATGGAACTGGCGTCGTAGCGCTGCTGGCTTGGGTTCTGTTCAGACATGTGCAGTACCTCCCAGCCGGAACGTCAGCTGGGCGACCTTGCGGTCGGGAACGATCTCGTTGATGCGAAGACGCAGGGATTCGCGGCGGAACCCGCTGAGCTCTGCGAAGAGCGGTGCGGAGTCGACCTCGATGACGAGCTTGCCGTCGCGGAAGCTCACCACCTGGCAGTGGCTGCGCTGCGCTTCGGGCAGGATCTGGTCCAGTGCCTCCACGAACTCCGAACGCGACATCGCCTTGCCGGCCTGGCGGACGATGTTGCGCAGGAAGTCCCTGGCGTGCGCTGGATCCTTCATGGGGAAGCTGGGGCGATGACCTTCTGGCGGGCGTGGATCACGCGCCGCTGATGGGCATCACGATGTAGGTGAAGGTGTCGGCGAGCTTGAAGCGTGCCGGAGCGGCATCGTCGGACATGTCGAGGCCCACGGCATCGAGGTCGGAGACGCGGAGCGCCTCGAGGATGTAGTCCGGGTTGAAGTTGATGGCGCCGCCCGGGCCCTTCACGTCGACGTCGATCGAGAGGTCGGCGCGGCCGCGGCTCGAACTCTCGGCGACGAGGCGGAGGCTCGAGTCCCCCACCTCGAAGCGCACCATGCGGATGTCGTCGGCGCACAGGATCGCCGCCTTGCGCAGGCTGCTCTCGAGGAGCGACCGCTGGATGGTGACGGTCGTGTCGCTGTGCTTCGGGATCACGCCCTCGTAGTCGGGGAAGCGGGTCTCGAGGAGTTGGCTCGTGAGCTTGACCTTGCCGAAGGAGAACTCGATCTGGTTCTCGCCGACGGCGATCTGCACGGTCTCCTTGCCGCCCTCGGGCAGCGCCCGCGCCAGGGTGGTCAGCGCGCGGATCGGGATCACCACCTTGAACTGGGTCTTCCCGGCCTCGAGGTGCTGGGAGCTGATGGAGAGTCGCCTGCCGTCGGTCGCCACGAGGCGCAGGACGCCCGCAGAGAGGTCGAACAGCACGCCGTTGATGGCGTACCGGGTCTCCTCGCGCGCGGCCGCAAAGGACGTCTCCTGGATCATCCGGAGCAGGCGGCCTGCCGGGATCTCCAGCTTGTTGGCCGAGGCGAACTTGCTCGGGTCAGGGAACTGTTCGGGGTCCTCGCCCACCAGGGTGAACGAACCACCGGCGCTCTCGATCCGGCAGCGGTTGTCCTGGCTCTCCAGGGTGACCGTGGGGTCGCTGATCTCGCGGAGCAGGGCCGAGGTCTCGCGCGACGGGAGCAGGATCGCGCCGGGCTTGTTCACCTTGACCGAGTCGAGGTGCACCATGGCGGAGATCTCGAGGTCGGTGGCGAACAGCGTGATGCCGGCCTGGTCGGCGCGGAGCAGGATGTTCTGGAGGACGGGCTTCGGGGTCTTGGAGGGCACCACCGAGCTGACGATGCCGACAGCTTCCTGGAGCTGGGTGCGGTCGCAGAGGATTTTCATGACAGCGGTTTGAGGTCTGACCGGTGCGGATGCGAGGCAGGTTCGCGGTGGAGCCAGAAGGGAGAATTCTGTGGTCCTAGAGATGAGATCTTCATCCCACCTCATCCTGCTGTCGCAAGAGTGGAGAGCGTAGCGGGCGAAACCGCGTGGATCGACGCGGAAACCGCTCTGCGCGGGCGTTTCGTGCACTTCGAAACCACGTGGAAAACCTGCGAAAACCTGCCCCCGACAGTGCACATGTTCCACACCGGGATGCTCCCGGTGCGACCAACGCTTCCGGACGTTCAGGAAGCCTCCAGACTCGTCCCGAGGAAACCCGGAACTCCCTCCCGGCTTCCGCACGGATCTTGTGACTCTGGACGCTTCCACGCATTGCGCCCGGCCTGCGTGGGTTGCCGTGATCACGTCAAAAGAAGGAGTCGAGATCGTGGAGAACCCTGTGTGCAATCGAGGCGCGGAGGTGCAGGAACCCGCGCCAGGTGGAGACCCCGGCTGCCCGCCGCGATCCCCTGGATCGGGTCCGTTCCAGGTGCTGCGCGGGGACACGCCCCCCGGCGCCCTGCTGGAGGTGCCGCCCTGCTTCCACGAGCGGGTGCAACAGGCCCTCGGCGATCCGGTGCTGTGCGTTCCGGAGACCCCGTCGGGGCGTGCGGCTGCGGGTCTCCTCGAGGACGCCCTCGTCCCCTGGGCCCGCTCGCTGCTGGCCGCCCTCGGGCAGGTCTGGCCCGAGGAATCGGTCCGGGCGCTGGCACAGATGCCGGTGGAGACGGCCCACGAGAACCGCATCCCGCTGGAGGATGCCTGCGCGGGCATCGAACTCATCGCCATCGACCACTTCATGAGCGAAGCGGCACGGGCGCACGGCGGCAGGCCACGGTCCAGGCAGCGCAGGCGCTGGGCTGTACAGGGCCCAAGGGCGGCCCGGCGGGTGCACACCCGGGCCGCGGCCGGACCCGCCTCAGCGGCGGGTGCGGGCGAGGAGGCGACCGCCGAGGCCGTCGAGCATCTCCTTGAACATCCGGTCCTTCTGCGACCGCTCGCGGATCTTGTTGACCGCGTAGAGGACCGTGGTGTGGTCCCGGTTGCCGAACAGGCGGCCGATGTCCTCGAGGGACATGTCCGTGTGGTCGCGCAGGAGGAACATGGCGATCTGGCGCGGTGAGCTCACCGCCTGGGTGCGGCTCTTGCCGGTGAGGTCGCGACCGCTGATCGCGAACTCGCTGGTGATGAGGTTCATCACGTCCTCGGCGGCCACCTGGGCCTGCCGGGGCAGCGCCACGCCGCGCAGTGCCTCTTCCGCCAGTTCTGCCGTCACCGGACGGTCGGTGATGGTCGCGAGGCCCAGCACCTTGATGACGGCGCCCTCGAGCTCACGGATGTTGTTGGTCACGCGCTCGGCGATGAGCGAGGCGACCTCGTCGCCGAACTCCACGCCACGGCCCTTGGCCTTGCGGCGCACGATGGCTGCGCGCGTCTCGAAGCAAGGCGCCTCGATCTGGGCGACGAGGCCCCACTTGAAGCGCGACACCAGGCGTTCCTCGACCGTGGGGATCTCGACCGGGGGCCGGTCGGAGCTGATCACGATCTGCTTCTGCGCGTCGTAGAGCGCATTGAAGGTGTGGAAGAACTCGTCCTGGGTCTTCTCCTTGTTGGCGAGGAACTGGACGTCGTCGATCACCAGCACGTCGACACTGCGATGGAACTCGCGGAACTGGTCGAGGTTGCCGGACTGGATCGCCTGGATGAAGGTGTTGGTGAAGTCCTCGCAGCTCATGTAGAGCACGCGGGCATTCGGGTCGCGGCGCATCACCGTGTGGCAGATGGCCTGCATGAGGTGCGTCTTGCCGAGGCCGACGTTGCCGTGGAGGAACAACGGGTTGTAGGCAAAGCCGGGGTTCTCGGAGATCGCGATGGCCGCGGCGTGCGCGAGGCGGTTGCACGGGCCGACCACGAACTTGTCGAACGTGTAGTTCGGGTTGAGCTGGGACGGCTGCAGGCGGCGGCGGAGCGACTGCTCCAGCGCGCTGCTCTCGCCCTGGGCCAGGCGGGGGCCGGCAGCCATGGCTGCTGCGACGGGTTCGCGCGGTCCGGGCTCGCGGGGCGCTCCGTGGTCGCGGCTCACCTCGGCTTCGAGGGGCGGCAGCGACACGAGGGTGCGGGCATCGGCATTGTCCTCCTCGCGGAGGCTGAGGATCACCTTGCGGCGCTCGCCGAGGGCGGCAGCCACGGCTTCCTGGAGCTGGGTGGTGTAGTTCTTCTGGACCCAGTCGCGAACGAACGTCGACGTGACCGAGAATTCGATGTCCTGGGTGGAAACCTGGACGAGAGAGAGCGACCGGAACCACGTCTCGAACTGTTCCCGGCGGATCCGGTGGACAAGTTCGCGCAGGATCGTGGGAAAGGTTGCACTTCCGCTCCGAGTGGTCTGCTCGGGAACGCTGGACTCAACCATGAGAGAGAGGGAGGTGGTGGGTACGGCCGGATCCGGTGGTTGCCGCGATCCGACGGGGGAGGGACGGTGAGGTGAGACGATCTCGCGTGTCGGTGTAGGCGCACCGACACACGCTCCTGACGCGGTCTTCTTTACATGGGTGTGGAGAACGTGCAAGCGCGTATCCACCAACTTTTCCTCACCGTTGAGAATCGTGCACGTTCCGCTGCCAACGGCGTCTCCGGCGCAACTGGCAGAGTTTTCCTAAGGCTTCCGCTGCAGCCTCGCGACAACGCGACCGGTGGTGGTTCCGGCCTCGCGCGCATCCATGATTTCGTGGCGTGGAGCGAAGCTGAACCGCACGCAACTGCGGGCCGTGTCGGCATCGAGGCCCATGGCGGTGAGCACCCTCGGCGGGGTCGGACTGCCGGAACTGCACGCCGAACCCTGCGAGGCCTGGATGCCCGCGAGGTCGAGGGCTGGGAGGAGGGTCCGACCGTCGAGGCCGGGGAACTGCACCATGAGGGTGTTGGGCAGGCTCGCCGCGGGGGTGAGCACGCGGTGGCGCGCCTCCGTGGCGGCGAGGGCCGCGACGAACGCAGCACGTGCTGCCGCCATGGCCTCGGCGCGCACAAGTTGTTCCTCGACCGCGAGTTCGACACTGAGGGCAGCGCCCTGGCACAGCGCAGCTCCCTGGGTACCGGGCCGGAGGCCGTGTTCCTGCCCGCCGCCGAGCAGCAGCGGGCGCAGCCCCGCCCCGCCGCCGCGCGCCAGCAGGATGCCGATGCCCCGCAGGCCGCCGCACTTGTGGGGCGACAGCGAGACCGTGGTGGCCGCGCCCACCACCGGGGCAAGGGGCACGCGGCCGAGTGTCTGCGCCGCATCGACGTGCAGTGGCACCCCCAGTTCCTGCGCCAGCTGGGCGGCCGCGGCCATGTCCTGCAGGGTGCCAACCTCGTTCTGCCCGTGCACGAGGGCGAGCAGGCCCACCGGCCGGTCGGGCCGTTGCACCACCGCGCGGCCTTCCGGGTCCACGGCCAGGTTCCTGCGGCCCCGGTGCTGTGCGGGGACGAGCACGCTCGGGTGCTCCAGCTCGGCGCAGAGCACGGGCAGCGACGGATCGCCGAGGCCGCGGACGGCGAGGTTGTTGGACTCGGTGCCGCCCGAGGTGAAGAACACGTCGTCGACTGCGCAACCGAGCGCTCCCGCGATGCGCGCCCGCGCGTCCTCCACGGCAGCGCGCGCCTTCCTCCCGGCTGCGTGGAGCGACCCCGGGTTGGCCGGGCACTCGCGCTCCACCGCGACGAAGTGCTCGAGGACGCGAGGGTCCGCGGGCGTGGTCGCGTTGTGGTCGAGATGGTGGATCCGCATGGGGCCCTGCCGGCTGCGCTAGCGCGCCAGCACCCGCTCGTAGAGGTCGACGTAGCGTGCGATCACGGCATCGCGCGCAAAGAGCGCCACCGCGCGTTCGCGGCTTGCGGCTGCGTGCCGCGCGTGCAGTTCCGGATCGCGCAACAGCTTCAGTGCGGCGCCCGCCAGCCGCTCGGGCTGCCCCATCGGCACGAGCGCGCCGGTGTCGCCGAGCACCTCGCGCACGCCGCCCACGTCCGTGCTGACGCAGGGGACGCCGCAGGCCATGGCCTCGAGCATGCTGAGGCCGAAGCTCTCCGTCTCGCTCGCGGACAGGAACAGGTCCGCGCCCTCCAGCACCGAAGTGGTGCCGTCGCGCACGCCCAGCACCTCGATCTTGTCGGTACAGCCCAGGTCTTCGGCCACCGCGAGTGCGTGCTCGCGGTCCGGGCCGTCGCCGGCGAGCAGCAACCGCGCCGGCACCGTGCGACGAATCAGCGCGAAGGCGCGGACGATGTCCGCCACGCGCTTCACCGGCCGGAAGTTCGAGGCGTGGACCAGGATGCGCTCCGCGTCGGCGCGCTGGTGCCACGCGGCACCGCGGGGCCGGTAGTGGTCCGTGTCGACGAAGTTGGGGACGACCTCGATGGGTGTCGTCGATCCGAACACGACCCTGGTCTGTTCGGCGAGGTGCGCGCTCACGGCCGTCACGGCATTGGACTGCTCGATGGCGAAGCGCGTGGGCCTCATGTACGCAGGATCGGCCCCCACCACCGTGATGTCGGTGCCGTGCAGCGTGGTGACGAAGCGCATCTGCGGACATCCCATGCTGCGCGCGAGGAACGCGCTCACCGCGTGCGGGATCGCATAGTGGACGTGGAAGAGGTCGATTCCGTGTTCCTCCTGCACCTCGAGCATCCGCGTGGCGAGCGCGAGATCGTAGGGCGGGTAGCGGAACAGCGGGTAGGCGCTCACCTGCACGCGGTGGAACGTGACGCCGCGGTCCTCGTCGCCCAGCCTGCCGGGACGGTCGTAGCTCAGCAGGTGGACGTCGTGGCCGCGCTGGGCGAGGGCCAGCGCCATCTCCGTGGCCACCACGCCACTGCCGCCGACGGTGGGATAGCAGACGATGCCGATGCGCATGGGTTTCCTCAGCGGACCACTCCCCGCAGGTTCTCGGGCAGTTCCATCGTGGCAAGGTGGGCGCGGAGGCGCTCGAACCTGTCGCTGTCGCCCTCGGCTGCCGCCTCGCTCCAGCGCCACAGGGTCTCCTGCAGCGGGCCCGCGTCGGGCGCCTCGGTGGCGAGTGCGAGCCATGGCCGTGCCGCGGCGGGTCCCTCCCGCAGCAGGATGTCGGTGCCGCGTTCCCACGCGGCCTGAGCAAGCGGCTCGCGGATGCGTT
>JBEATZ010000364.1:0-20182 GCA_041161695.1 Planctomycetota bacterium
ACACCGCACATCCTGCGGATCGACATCGTTGCCGTCCGGTGGCAGGATGGCGGCCTGCCAGAGCTGTTGCATTTCCCGGCAGTGCGGCAGGTCGCCCCGCCGGATCGAGGGAACGCAACGCGCGGACGCCCTCCACTTCGCCCGCGCGAATGGCCGATCTCCGAGTACCTTGCGCTACCTCAGCTCCCACCGCCAATGCCCACGCTAGCGGAACAGATCTTTCCGCGGCGGAAGCTGCTGCTGATCGCGAGCGAGTCCGTGATCCTCACGGCCCTGCTGTTCGCGGGCACCAACCTGCCCCCGTTCGGGGTGCCGAACGGCATCTTCGGCAACGTCGAGGAGTTGCTGCGCACCATCGCCTCCTGCGCCGTCGTCGCAGCGGCATCACAGATCGCACTCTCCTACAACGACCTCTACGACTGGCGCGTCTCGCAGAACCGCGCCGAGCTGCCCAACCGCCTCGTCTACGCCCTGGGCCATGCACTGGTGGTCGTCGCGCTGTTGATCATCGCCGCGCCGACCATGTTCCACTTCCCGGGCATCGCCGCCGAGACCGGCAAGACCTACCGGCTGATCGTGGTGATGGCGGCATCGTTCGCGGTGCTGTTCGCCTGGCGCGTGACGTTCCACTGGTTCTTCTACAAGTGGCGCTTCGGCGAGCAGGTGCTGATCCTCGGCAACGACACCAGCGCGCAGCAGATCGGCCAGATGATCGCCGAGAACCCGCTGTCCGGATTCGAGCTCGTCGGCATCGTGGCCGAGGACGAACAGACGCCGCTGGCCCCGGGCGAGGAACCGTGGAAGCGCGTGCTGGGCCGGATCAGGGACCTGCCGGAACTCTGCGCACGGCACGGCATCGCTCGCGTGCTGGTCTGCCTGCGTGAACGCCGCGGCAAGGTCCCCGTCGAGGCACTGCTCGACGTGCGCATGAACGGCATCCTCGTCGAGGAACGCGAGGCCATGTACGAGCGCCTTGCCGGCAAGCTCGCGATCGAGTCGATGCGCCCGAGCTACCTGATCTACAACCAGGGATTCGGCAAGCACCCGACCACGCTGGCGATCAAGCGCTTCATGGACGTGGCGCTCTCCGTCATCGGCCTCGTGCTCTCGATGCCGGTTTGCCTGTTTGCCACCGTGGCGATCCTCACGACCAGCCGCGGCCCCCTGTTCTTCGTGCAGGAACGCGTCGGCCAGGACGGCAAGGTGTTCCGCCTCGTCAAGTTCCGCACGATGCGGCCCGATGCGGAGAAGGAAACCGGGCCGGTGTGGGCGAAGGTCGACGACGACCGCATCACGCCGGTCGGCAGGTTCCTGCGCATCACCCGCATCGACGAGATCCCGCAGTTCCTCAACGTGCTCGCGGGCCACATGTCGTTCGTCGGCCCGCGGCCCGAGCGTCCGCACTTCGTCGCGCAGCTCACCAAGCAGCTGCCGTTCTACCCGCTGCGCCACACGGTCAAGCCCGGGCTGACCGGCTGGGCCCAGGTGCGCCTCGAGTACGGCGCCTCGGTCGAGGACGCGATGGAGAAGCTGCGTTACGACCTCTACTACCTGAAGAACATGAGCCCGCTGTTCGACATCAACATCGTGCTGCGGACCATCGGCGTGATCGTGCTCGGCAAGGGCGCCCGCTGACGGCAGGTAGGCAGGCTCCCTCGTTGTGTGACGGGAGCGGCGCCGCCAAGATCCGTGCATGCGGTACCGGATCCTCGTGGCGGACGACCTCGCGGAAGAAGGGCTCCAGTTGCTGCGCCAGTGCGGCGACGTCACGGTGCGGAAGGGAATGGACGAGTCCACCCTGCGCGATGCGCTTGCGGGCGTCCACGCGCTGGTCGTTCGCTCTGCGACCCAGGTGACCGAACGGTCGCTGGAACTCGCCGCGGACCTCGTTCTCGTCGGTCGCGCCGGCATCGGCGTGGACAACATCGACGTGGCGGCCGCCACCCAGCGCGGCATCGTGGTCATGAACACCCCCGAGGCAGGGGCCACGACCACGGGTGAACACGCCATCGCGCTGCTGCTGGCCCTGGCGCGCAACCTCGCCGCGGCGGATGCGTCGCTGCGCAGTGGTCGCTGGGACAAGTCGCGTTTCACGGGCGTCGAGGTCACCGGCAAGACGCTGGGCGTGCTCGGCCTCGGCAGGATCGGCCGCGTGGTGGCCGACCGGGGGCGCGGCCTCGGCATGGTCGTCGTCGCCCACGACCCCCACGTCGCACAGGAACACGCGCCTGCCGGCGTGCGCATGGTCACGTTCGCCGAACTGCTCGCCGGATCCGACTTCGTGTCGGTGCACGTGCCGCTCACGGACTCCTCGCGGCACCTGCTCGGGCGCGCGGAGCTCGCCGCCATGAAGCGAGGGGCGCGCCTCGTGCACGCTGCACGTGGAGGCATCGTCGACGAGGCCGCACTGTGCGATGCCCTGCAGTCCGGGCACCTCGCCGGCGCCGCGCTCGACGTGTTCGAGGTGGAGCCCTTGCCTGCCGACAGCCCGCTGCGCACGGCGCCCAACCTGCTGCTCACGCCGCACCTCGGCGCATCCACCCACGAGGCGAGGCAGGGTGTCTCCGTCGCGATGGCACAGCAGGTGGTGATGGCGTTGCGCGACGGCGTCGTGCTCGACGGGGTGAACGTGCCGCGCGTCGGGCGGGCCGATGCAGCTCTGCTGGGTCCCTACCTGACGCTCGCCCAGCGTCTCGCCTCGTTCCTGGCGCAACTGCACCCGGGCCGCCTGAAGCGCGTCGAACTGCGCGCGCAGGGAGCCGTGGCTGCGGCAGGCCTCGAGGCACTTGCCGTGGCCGCCCTCGTGGGCGCACTCCGGCCCGGCGCCGGGTCGCCCGTCACCCCCGTGAACGCCCGCCGCATCGCGGCCGCAGCCGGCATCACCGTGGCCACCCACGCGGCCTCCTGGAAACGGGACTTCCAGCACCTCGTGCAGGTCGAACTCGAGGCGGACGGCGTCCGCCACGCAGCCACCGGCACCGTGCTGGGCCACCGGCACGGCCGCATGGTCGAACTCGATGGCATCGCCATGGACGCGATCCCCGAGCCGCCCAGCATCGTGACCTTCCACCGCGATGCCCCTGGCGTCGTGGGCCGCATCGGCACGCTGCTCGGGTCGCTCGGCGTGAACATTGCACGCATGCAGACCTGCGGCACAGGCGCTCCGGGGCAGGCGCTCGCGATCCTGCAGATCGATCGCGCCCTCGAAGCAGGAGAGGGAGCAGCCCTCGCAGGCCTCTCCGGAATCGAGCGGGTCGTGCAGGTCACCTGAGCAGGCGCGTACGTCCTGCCCGAAAGTCGGCGAGGGGCCCTGCACGTGTTGACAGGGGCGCGCCCGCCCGAGGTCAGAGCCTGGGGGAAATCCTGTCCCCGTTCCATGGCGACCGAAAACTCTGGCCCTTCTGCGACAAGTTGGTGCGGGCGGCGACCCGTCCGTGCCCGCTACACACCGGCATCTCCTTCATGTCGAGCACGCACTGCACCCCCCGTTCCCGTACGCACCCGAGGCCCTGCCGTGGGTGACTATCCCAAGAAGCACTCTGCCGGGCAGAAACTGCTCATCGACCTCGGCTTCGGCCTGCTGGGCGGGCTGATCATCGGCGCGATCTTCTGGGTCCTGCACGTCTCGGGCAGCTGACCGCCATATCCTGCGAACGTGCCCGCCACGCCGTTCGCCTCGGTCTACTTCGACTGCGACAGCACCCTCACGAGCATCGAGGGCGTGGACGAACTGCTCGCCGAGGTGCCGGCCTCGCTGCGCGAGGACATTGCACGCATGACGCGCGAGGCCATGGAGGGCCTTCGCCCGCTTGCAGACGTGTACGAACAGCGGCTCGCGATGCTGGCGCCGCGCAGGCAGTTCCTCGAGCACGTGGGCGCGCTCTACGTGCAGCGCGTGACACCGGATGCGCGCGAGGTCATCGACGCGCTGCACTTCCTCGGCAAGCGGGTGGGCATCGTGAGCGGCGGCATCGACGTGCCCGTGCGCATGCTGGCACGCCACCTGGGCATCCCCCTCGAACACGTGCACGCGGTGCCGCTGCACTTCGATGCAACCGGCAACTACCAGGGCTTCGACCATGCCTCGTTGCTGTGGCGCAACGGCGGCAAGGCACTGCTGGTCGAGGCCCTGCCGAAGGACCACCACCCGCTGTGCTTCGTGGGCGACGGCGCCACGGACCTCGAGGTGCAGGGGCACTGCGCGCTGTTCGTGGGATTCGGCGGCGTGGCGCTGCGACCCGTGGTGCAGGAGCGAGCGCAGCGCTGGATCGGATCCCCCACGCTCGCCCCGTTGCTCGCCCATGTGCTCACGGACCGGGAACTCGAACGCCTGGGAGCCGAACCCGGCTTCCAGTTGCTGCTCGAACGGGCCATGCGCGCCTCCGCCTGAGTGCGGGCTTCCCCGGCGCGGCACAGCGGGGCAGGATGCCGCCATGGGCGAACACCCCGTGCTGTTCATACCGGGTCCCACCGAGGTGCTGCAGGAACTGCGCGAGATCCTCGCGCGGCCCCTGTGCGGGCACCGTTCGCAGGCCTTCGTCGAGACGGTGAAGTCGACGTGCACGGGCCTGCAGGGTCTGTTCCGCACCCGCGGCCCGGCGGCCTTCGAGACCTGCGCTGCAACCGCCCTGATGGAGGCCGCGATCCGCAACCTCGTGCCTCGCGGGGGCGCGACGCTGCACCTCACCTGCGGCGCGTTCGGCGAGCGATGGGCCGTCATCGCCGATGCCTGCGGCCGCAAGCCGCACCGGCTCGAGGCGCCCTGGGGCAGTGCCCATGATCCTGCCGCACTGCGCGAACGGCTGCTCACCTCGCCGCCCTACGAGGCCGTGTGCATCACCCACAACGAGACCTCGACGGGCGTGATCGAGCCGCTGCGCGAGCTGGCGGCCGTGGTGCGCGAGATCTCGCCGGAGACCCTCGTGCTCGCAGACGTGGTGACGAGCCTCGCCGGCGCGCCGCTGGAGTTCGAGGCATGGGGCCTCGACTGCGCGTTTGCCGGCACGCAGAAGTGCCTTGCGCTCGCACCAGGACTCACGGTCTACGCCGTTTCACAGCGCGCGCTGGAGCGCGCAAGACGTGTGCCCGAGCGCGGCATGCTGTTCGACTTCGTGCAGGCCGTGCCGGAGACGATGGCTGGCAAGACGCTGGCAACGCCCTGCATCCCGCTGGTGTTCGCGCTTGCCGCGCAGCTCGAACGCATCCGCAAGGAGACGCTGGAGGCCCGCTGGCGCAGGCACGTGGCCATGCAGCACGAGACCTTTGCGTGGGCCCAGCAGTGGGGCTTCGCACCCTACGTGGCGGATCCGGCAGTGCGCTCCCCCACGGTGAGCAGCCTGCAGGCATCGGGGCGGGACGTCGAGGCCATGGCGCGCAGCGCCAGGGAACAGGGGTTCCAGCTCGACCGCGGCTACGGCAACCTCAGGGACAAGACCTTCCGCATCGGCCACATGGGCGACCACACCGTGGACGGGCTGCGCCGGCTGCTGCGCGCGATCACCGTCTGACCGCGCCTCAGCCGCGCCAGAGCAGCCACACGGCGCCCGCCACCGCCATCACGGTGCCCAGCACCCCGAGCAAGCCGATCCGGGCGCCGTAGAGCCAGCGGGCGACCGGCATCATGAAGATGGGCATGAGCGCCATGAGGGCGGCGGCCACGCCGGTGTGCTCGGCGCGGCCGATCGCCACCATCGACATCCACACGCCGAGCACCGGCCCGAACACGGTCCCAGCCAGCGCGGCGCGCCGGGCCTCGTGGTGGTTCCAGACGCGCGGCAGCAACCCGAGCTGCCCGCGCACGATCGCGAGCAGCAGCAGCGCCGTGGCCGCCGCGCACATGCGCACGAAGGCTGCCGAGAGCGGGTCGACCTCCGGCTGGCTGAGCACCGGGCGTGCGATCACGGTGCCGCCCGCCTGGCCGAGCGCGCCGATGAACGCGCCCAGCGTGCCGCTGAGGCGCTGGGACGGCGTGAGCGAGGGGTTCCAGGCGCTGCCTTCGCCGCCGCGCAGCAACACGAGCACGATGCCAGCCGTGGTCAGCAGCAGGCCGCCACCCACGTGCAGCGTGAGCGACTCGCGGCCGAGCGCGAGGGTCATGAGCGCGGCCAGCGCGGGCCACGTCGCCATCATCACCGAGCAGACGCGCGGCCCCACGAGGGCGAGGCCATGGAAGTAACCGATGTCGCCGAGCACGAGCCCCACGATGCCGGAGGCGGCGAGCCAGCCGAGTTCGCGGCCGTCGAGACCCGTGGGCCACGCGCCGAGCCCGCACGCGACGTGCAGCACCAGCAGCAGGGGCACTGCCAGCAGGATGCGGAACAGGTTGACCGCGAGACCGCCCGTGACACGGCTGGCCATCGCGAAGACGACGCTGCTTCCCGTCCAGCTGACGGCCGTGCCCAGCGCAGCCAGAACCCACACGTCGACCATGAAAAAGGGGCGGGAGTGTGTCACGCTGTGCGTACGGAAGCAACGTGAGCGACCGCATCGAACAGTTCCTGGTGCACCTGCGCCTCGGCAAGCGCTCGTCGCAGGCGACGCTCAAGGCCTATGGCACGGACCTCCGCGGGTTCGCGACCTGGCTCGCGGCGCGCAGCACGGCCCTCGAGCAGGTCGGCAGGCTGGAACTGCGCCGCTACCTCGTCGAACTGGAGGAACAGCAGCTCAAGGCCACCTCGATCCAGCGCAAGCTCGCGAGCCTGCGCTCATTCTACGGCTGGATGCAGCAGGAGGGGCACGTGCAGAAGGACGCGGCGCGGCTCGTGAAGGGCCCGCGTGCTCCCAGGCGCGTGCCGCGCTTCCTCACCGTGCCCGAGGTCGATGCCCTGCTCGCGCAGCCCTTCGATGCGGGCTGGCAGGGCTGCCGCGACCGCGCCATCCTCGAGGTGCTGTACTCGACTGGCTGCCGCGTGAGCGAGTGTGCGTCGATGACGCTGCGCGCAGTCGACCTCGACGAGGGCTACGTGCGCGTGACGGGCAAGGGTGACAAGCAGCGCCTCGCCATGCTCGGCAAGGCGGCTCGCAGCGCGATCGGGGAATGGCTGCCCCACCGCTCGCGCCTGATGGCCGACAACAAGCAGCGGGGCGTGACGGCACTGTTCGTGAACCGCTTCGGCAAGCCCCTGTCCTCGCGCTGGGTGTTCGAGACCGTGGTCGCGCGGGCACGGGCGGCAGGACTGCAGGTGCACCTCACGCCGCACGGCCTGCGACACAGCTTCGCCACCCACCTGCTGGACCGCGGCGCGGACCTGCGCACCGTGCAGGAACTGCTGGGCCACGCCCGGCTCGTCACCACGGAGATCTACACGCACGTGTCCGTTGGACGGCTGCGCGACGTCTACGACCAGGCGCACCCGCAGGGGCGCAGCGCCGGCACCACGCGCAGGCGACGGCAGGGCACGGACGACGCAGCCACCGAGTGATCAGGGCGCCTGCAGGCGCAGGTTCCCGCCCGGGACCAGGTGCACCAGCAGGACGGAGCCGCCCTCGACCATGTCGACGTGGCTGCGCGAAGGCGGACAGATGGCGACGCCGCAGGGCTCGGTCCCTGCAAGGCGAGCGCCCTGGTCGATCGCCAGCGCATAGGTGAACTTGCCGCGCGGGAGCGCGAGGGGCAGGCCGGGACCGGACTGCAGCGTGACCAGCACGGCGAAACCGTGGGTGCGCGGCGAGGGATCGGCGGCAACGGACCAGCGGAAGCCGTCGCTGCCGTGCTGGGCGATGCGACCCTCGGCCAGCATGCGGCGCAGGGCGTCGTCCACGGCCCCGCGCGTGATCGAGTGGATGCGCTCCTCGAGCAGCAGCGCGGTGCCCGCCGCAGCAGGGTCGACGCCGGCCACGGCGAGCAGCAGCGGCTGCAACGCATCCGCAGGCAGGTCGTGCCGCCTGAACCGCAGCATGCGCAACTCGACCTCGGAACCGTCCACGTCGCGCTCGGCCACGGGATGACGGACGACCTCGACCATGTCGCGCAACGCCGACTGCTCGAAGCCCTGGGGCAGCATGCCGTACACGAGTGGGCTGCCGGGCCGCGCGAGGTGGGCGTGGATCCACGTCGGCTTGTCCTCGAGGAACATCGGCCACGGGATCATGCGGTCGTGGCCTGGCGTGCCGCGCGGCAACAGCACGTGCGCGGCCTCGGGCTTGCGCGTGACGAGTCCGAAGGTGTCGAGCACCCGCAGCGAGGTGCCGTAGCCCACCACGCCAATCGCCTCGCGCACCAGCGAATCACCGGGCTGCACGTGCTTGCGCAGTTGGCGCACCAGCAGGGCGTCGCTGCGCGCCCCGTCGCGGAGCTGGCGCCAGTTGGCGTACTCGGTCTCGCCCACCGGGCGGTCGCCGCGGAAGTGCAGTAGCTCCACGAGCGGCTGCGGCCACCACGACAGGTTCCACGCCGGCGGCAGGCTGACCGCGACGACGAGCGCGGCCACGGCCACGGTTCCGACCGGACGGCGTGCATACCAGGTGCCGAATGCCACTGCGGCGGGGAAGGCCACCAGCGGCAGGGCCGCGACGAAGAAGCGGCCCATGGGCATGAAGTCCCCGCCCACCAGCACGCCGTGTGCGAGGATCGCCAGCGCGGTGGCAAGGCAGGCGAGCACCGCAGGCCGCGCCGTGCGCACGCCGATGGCGAACGGCGCGGCGAGCAGGGCCGCCAGCACGCCCGGGAAGCCGAGCAGGAACGCGCCGAGGTAGGCTGCGCCACGCTCGACGCGGAATGCGGTGAGTGCACCCTTGGCGTGCACGGTCTGCGGCACGTAGTCGCCGTGGTACGCGATGCGGAAGGCCATCCACGCCCCCGCTGCCAGCAACGCGATGCCGCCGGCCTGCAGTGCGGCACCGCGCAGCGCGATGCGCCGGGCGCTGCCGCCGAGTACGAAGGCGGCAGCGGCCACCACGAGCGCCAGCAACACGCCCTCGGGGCGCAACAGGGCAAGCACGGCACCGGCGAGGCCAGCGACCACGGGACGGGGCCCCTCGCGCTGCAGGAACAGCGCCCACGTCATGGCCCACAGCGCGAGCGCTGCAGGCATGGTCTCGAGGCCGCCGCTGGACCAGACCCACACGGGCGGCAGCAGGGCAAGGAACGCCATCGCGGCAATGCCGGCCGCGACGCCAGCCACCTGCCGCACGCCCAGGCCCACCCAGACCCACAGCACCAGCGCGCAGGCCGCCGACGTGATGGGCGCCACGAACCGCGGGTGCAGTTCGAGGGACTGGCAGGCGGCGAGGTAGACCACCCAGAGCGGGCAGGAGTAGCCCTCGACCGGCGTGTCGCCTGCAAACCACGTCAGGCCGTCACCTGCCGCCAGGTTGGCGGAATAGGTGAAGGCGATGAAGGCGTCGTCGCAGACGAACCAGAAGCGGGCGGCCATCAGCGCGTGCACGAGCGCGAGCACGAGCAGCGCGGACAGGAAGCCGAAACCGCGCCAGGCCACGGTTCAGGCCCCGCCAGCCGCGCCGTCGAGCCGGCGCGCGATCGAACCAACCGCCCCGAAGGAGACCAGGTAGACGGCTGCGGAGATCAGCAGCACGGCGGCGAAACCGAAGTTCATCGAGAGGATCACGGTGGCGATCGAGCCCACCACGGTCATCGAGCCGTTCACGGCCCAGGCCCAGGGCACGAAGCTCGGGTTGGTGCGCTGCACCAGCGAGATGCCCCACGCGAAGGGCATGCCCAGCAACAGGGCCACCGGGGCGATGACGGCCACCGTGATGGCCGCCCGCAGTGCGAACGGCAACCCGATGCATGCCTCGACGAGGTACTGGCTGCCGAGCGCCACGAGGCCGACGAACGCGAGCAGCAGCAACGGGATGCGCCATGCCGAGCGCATGCCGCCACGCAGGAAGTGCGCCGACCAGAAGCTGCCGACGCCCGTGAACAGCAGGATCGCGAACAGCGTGACCACGATCGAGTGCAGCGGCTGGCCGAGCAGCAGCGTGAACTTCTGGATCAGCGAGACCTCGATGCCGATGAAGCCGACGCCGAGCCCCGCGAAGTAGACGAGGAACCGACCGGTGCCCTCGCGGGTGCCCTGGGTCGCGCCCCTGCGGAAGCAGAGCGGGAGCACGATGAGCAGCGCGGCGGCGAGCGTGGATGCGAGCAGCTGGCCCCACAGGAACAGCGGGTTGCCCTGCACCACCCAGGTCGGCTTGTTGAGGTTGGCTGCTGCCGCATCCGGGTCGCTCCAGCGCAGGAAGCTGAAGAAGTACGGACGGTCGTCCGTGGTCGGCGAGATATCGTAGGGATAGCCGTCGGTGAAGGCCTGCTTGTCGGTAGCCAGCAGGAAGCGCGTGACGTCGAGCCGGGTCTTCTCGAAGTCGAGCTGCGTGGCGTCGCCGCCGGGCTGCTCCAGCCTCGCCACCGTGGCCGCAAGGGCATCGACGCCGCTTGCCATGGCCTCGCGGCCGGGCAGCACGACCTTGCGGATGCCGGCGCGGTCGGCGAAGCCATCGAGCCTCGCGCGCTCCTCCGCGGTCCACGTGCCCTTCTTCAGCAGCACGGCGATCAGGTAGTCGTCGGTCTTGAGCGCGGCCACCGAATCGGCAAACGAGGCCTGTGCAGCAGGATCGAGCGCCGCATGCATGTTGTGCATCAGGCGGATCGTCTCCATGCCCGCTGCCATGCGCGTGACCTGCAGGATGCCGCCGGGCGCCAGCCGGTCGTACATCGCCCGGCAGGCCTCGACGGTGTAGAGGTAGTTCTCCGCCAGCACGTAGGCGCCCGAGTTGAGCGCGGTCCACGTGTCGATGCCGGTGAGCTGGATGACGTCGAACTGCTCGTCCGTGCGCATCAGCGCGCTGCGGCCCTCGTCGCACACGAGCTCGACGCGCGGATCCTCGAGGAGCGGCTTGCTGAACGGCAGCGCCACGGTGTGGTGCAGGTCGAGGATCGCCTGGTTGAGTTCGATGCCGCGGATCAGGCTCGCATCGTGCGCCTTGGCGGCCCACAGGTCGGGCGCGCCGCCCACGCCGATCACGAACACGCGCGGCTTCGTGCCTTCCTTCACCTGGAAGGACGCCGAGTACATCGTCGACTTCAGCACGTCGAGCTTCTCGGGCTCGCCGCCGAAGTTGGTGAGCATGGTGCCGGCATCGCCGTCCTGGCCGATCCACATCTGCAGCGGGATCGGCATGGCCATGGCGGCGCTGCCGCGGGCCTGCAGGAAGCGCGGCGTGTGCGCGGGCAGCGGCAGCACGTCGATGCGCGAGTTGGCCGACCACTGCGTGAACACCGGCCTGCCGAACTCGGTGAGCGTGTGCGCCTGCGTGACGTCGAGCCAGCGCTTGCCGGGCACCGGCAGGTCGGCATCGAAGCGCGGCAGGAAGAACGCGCAGCCGAGCGCGAGCACGGCGAGGTTGGTGCGCGCTGCCATCCCCACCGTGGCGGGCGCGGCAGCAAGCGCCGCAAGGATGGCAAGCAGCAGGGTCGCGAGGAAGCAGCCGCCCGCGCCCACGGGCCACAGCAGCAGCGGACACATCAGGCACCCGATGGCGGCGCCCACGAGGTCGGCGGCGTAGACCTTGTTCACGCGGGCCGCGTGGTGCGAGAGGATCAGCCCCACGGCCGTGCCGCCGAAGAAGAACGGCACCGCGCAGGCGAGGTTGAACAGCGCGAACTGCATCACCTCCTGCCCGCTCTGGAAATGCAGCGTCTCGGGGATCTTGGCCGTCAGCAGGTAGAGCCAGCACAGCGGCAGGCTCGCGACGAAGCCCGCGGCGAAGCCCCAGGTCCAGCCCTGCGGGTCCGAGCGCCAGCGGCGGTCGAACAGCGCGAGGAACGAGCCCGATGCGCCGATGCCGAGCAGGCTGTTCGAGATGATGAGGAACCCGAAGTGGAAGTGCAGGCGCAGCGCGCAGACGCGCGTGAGCAGCACCTGAAACGCCAGCAACGCGGCGGAGACGAGCGCGATGGTCCAAAGCGCGCGGCGGAAACCAGAATCCGTCGAGTCGGCGTTCATGGGCAGCTGGGGAATCTAGCGGACCCATGGTGGCACGAGCGCCACGGCAGCGGGGACCACCAGTCGCTCATCGGCAGTGGGGCCGAGCGGGGTGAACCCTCGCTGCGACGGGCACGATGTGGCCGGATTTCCGCCGGCTCAGGCCCGCAAGCGCTGCAGCACTTCGCGCATCGCGCCCTGCAGCGCCTTGCCCATGGCAGCGGCAAGCGCATCGGCCGACCGACCTGCGGCGTCCACCCGCTCGGTGACCCGGAAGTTGGCGGCTCCGGTGACGTCCAGCACCACCACCGCGGCAGGCGGCTCGGTGCGCAGGTCGAGGTCGAAGGCGCCCACGTGCAGTTGCACGGGGCGCGGGTTCTCGCCGGTGCCGCGCAGCAGTGCACGACCGACCTCTTCCACCATGGCGCGCGGGGTCGCGATCCACAGGTTCTCGCGGTCGAACACCACCTCGTGCTCCGCGGTGCGGACGGCGAACTGCGCCGTGAGGTGCTCGGCTTGCGTCACGCGCTCGACGCGCGCATCGAGCATGGGCTGCAGTTCGGCTGCGCCCACGGTGGGGTCGAAGGTGCGCGGCGGCGCGGCCTCGGAGCGCAGGCTGACGCAGGAAGCAGCCGCGAGGAACAGCAGGATGGCGATTCGGGTCATGGTCAGTCCTTGCGCAGGGGCGAGGCAGGCTGGTTGCGGCCGAACAGGAAGGAGTTGGCGTCGCGCTCGAGCTGGTTCATCACGCGCTCGATCGACGCGAGCGAGCGACGCAGTTGCTCCAGGTCGGTGCGCGCATCGCGCGCGAGCCCGGCGGCCTCGTCCGCGGCGCCGCGCAGGCTGGATGCCGTGGCGCCGAGTTCCGCCTGCTTCAGGTTCGCGTCGATGGTGTCGTTGAGGCGGGCCATGTTGGACTCCACGCCCTTCGCGAGCGTGCGCAGGTCGGTCACCAGCGACTGGACCGGACCATCGGGCTGCTGCCACGACTTCACGAGGTCGCGCAGTTCGTCGGCGGCACCGCCCACCGAGCGCATGGCTGGCAGGTCGCCGAGCGTGTTCACCTGGCGCTCGACGGTGTCGAGGGCCTGGCGCACGCGCGCCGACAGTTCCTCGAGCTTCATCTTCGAGAGCTCGCCGCGCATGTCCGCCATCAGGTTCTTCGTCTCGTCGAGCACCGGCGGCAGCTTGCGCGCGAGGATCGTGAGCCCCTCGGCGAGCGTCTTGAGCGTGCTCGGCACCGTGGCCATGGTGTTGGGCTCCACCGGGAACGGCAGCGACTTCGGGTCCTTCACCTCGTCGTCGGGGAAGTAGTCGACCTGGAGGAACGAGGAACTGGTGATGGCCGAGGACTCCACGCGCGCACGCAGGCCGGGCGGGAAGGGGTCCTTGGTGTCGAGGCGCGTGGGATCGAGGCCGAGATGGATCATCGCCTTGTCGTGCAGTGCCGCGGTCACCCTGAGGTGGCGCTTGTCGGGAGCCACCGTGATCGAGGCCACGGTGCCGATCAGCACGCCCCGGAAGCGCACGGGCGAGCCCTCCTCGAGGCCGGTGAGGGCCTCGTCGAAGTAGGCGTGGGCGACGTGGTTGGACGTCTGGAGCCGCGCAATGGCGAGCCAGGCGATGCCGCCGAAGAACGCGGCGGAACCGGCGAGCACGAAGAGGCCGAGCTTCCAGGGGTTGGCGGAAAGGCTCATGGGGTTGGGTTCGGGTGGTGTGCCGCTTCCCGGTGGAAGAAGGCACGCACGGTGGGATGGGTTGCGTGGTCGCGCAGCTCGGCAGGCTTGCCGTGCGCGATGATCGTGCCGGCCTCGCGGTCGAGCATGATGCACTGGTCGGCGACGCGGAAGATGCTGGCGAGTTCGTGGCTCACGAGGACCACGGTCACGCCCAGCGTGCGCGACAGCGTGAGGATCAGGTCGTCCAGCTCCCTCGAGGTGATGGGATCGAGGCCAGCGGAGGGCTCGTCGAGGAAGAGCAGCTGGGGGTCCAGCGCCAGCGCGCGGGCGATGCCGGCGCGCTTCTTCATGCCGCCGCTGATCGCGCTCGGCAGGAACGACTCGTAGCCCGCGAGGTCGACGAGGCGCAGGCGCGCGCGCGCAACCGCGCTGATGGCCTCCTTGGGCAGCCGCGTCCACTTCTGCAGCGGCAGTGCCACGTTCTCCTCGAGCGTCATCGATCCGAACAGTGCGCCGCCCTGGAACATCACGCCGAAGGCCGGCGGTTCCAGCCCGAGCGACGGCTTGCCCACGCCCGCGATCTCGATGCTGCCCGACATGGGCTCCGCGAGGCCGATCAGGTGCCGCAGCACCGTGGACTTGCCGCAGCCGCTGCCGCCGAGGATCGCGAACACCGAGCCGCGCGCGACGTCGAAGTCGATGCCGCGCAGGATCGGCTTGCCGTCCCATCCCACCACCAGGTCGCGCACGCGGAGGATGGGTTCCATCACCACCCCACCATCGAGAAGACCCAGGTGAAGAAGAAGTCGAACGCCACGAGCGCGAACAGCACCGAGACCACCGCCGACGTGGTCGACCTGCCGACGCCTGCGGCGCCGCCGCGCGTCGTCAGGCCGCGCTGGCAGGCCACGATGGCGATGAGCGCGCCGAAGAAGAAGCTCTTGCCGACGCCCGTGTGCACGTCCTTGAGGGCGATGCCCTCCTGCGTGCCCAGCAGGTATGCCTGGAACGACATGTCGTAGTACGACATGCCGATGGCCATGCCGCCGAAGATGCCCAGCACGTCGCCCAGCACCGTGAGCAGCGGCACCATGAAGAAGAGGGTGATGACGCGCGGCAGCACCAGGAACCGGTTGGGGTCGAGGCCCAGCGTGCGCAGCGCGTCCACCTCTTCCGACACCTTCATGGTGCCGAGTTCGGCGGCATAGGCGGCGCCCGTACGGCCGGCCACGAGGATGGCGGTCATGAGCGGACCGAGTTCGCGCACCACCGAGATGCCGACCAGCGACGGCAGGAACGACTCGGCGCCGAAGCGCTCCAGCTGCAGCGCACCCTGCAGGCCGAGGATCAGGCCGACGAGGAAGTTGACGAGCCCGACGATGAACAACCCGTCGGCGCCCGCCCGTTCCATCAGCCCGGGCACGTCCGACCACTGGATGGAACGCGGGCTGCGGATCGCCCGGCCGATGCTGATCACGAGCGATCCCGCGAACTCGGGCACCGAGCGCAGGCTCGACACGAGGGCCAGCGTGGCGAGCCCCACGCGGGTGACGAATCCGGGCCGTGGCTGCGCGCGCGCGATCTCGGTACCGGCGCCGTAGAGGGCGAGCAGGCTCGACACGTCCTCGCCCGCACCGGCGAACGCCACGCGGATGCCCTTGCGACGGCAGTCGTCCTGCAGGCCCACCAGCAACGCGGCTGCAGCTCCTTCCATGCGCTGCACGCCTGCCAGCTCGATCGTGCACTGGCGCTGCTCGCCCGAGGCGGGCAGCGCAGCCACCGCGTCGCGCAGCTGCTGCCACAGCACCACGCCCTCCTGCAGGCCGAGCCGGCCCTCGAGGCGCAACACGTGCAGGCCGTCCTGCGACTCGTGGCGGAGGCTGAAGGCGGGCTCGTTCAAGGGGCGGGGATGGTATCCCCCGCCCCGGCGCAGATCACGACTCCTCAGGTGAGGGCGACCTGCCGCTCCACCTGCGGGATCGTGCGCACCGGCTCGCGGCGCCGCGGGGCGGCAATGGCTGCCAGGGTCTGCACCAGCTGGTCGGCGTCCATCTGCCGGCTCGCGGTGAGGTTCTGGCCGGAGAACTCGCGGCACAGGTCGCTCACCGTCACCATGCCCACCGGACGGAACGACTCGTCCACCACCGGCAGCCTCCGCACCTGGTTCATGCGCAGGATCGTCTCGGCCGAGTGGATGGAGTCGTCCGGGCGGCACGCGTGGACGCGGCGTGACATGGCATCGGTCACCAGCAACTCGTGCAGCGGCCGCCCGCGCAGCATGCTCGTCATCGCGACGTCGCGATCGGTGACCATCCCGACGAGCTTGCCGGACACGTCCACCACCGGCAGGGCGCCGATGTCGTGGTCCCACAGCAACTGGCTGGCGCGGAGCAGGGAATCGTCGACGTGGCAGGTGACCACGCCCTCGTGCATGCAGTTCGACACCTTCATGATTTCCTCCTTGTGCGCGGGTGCGCGCATCTTGAAGGGATCATTGTGCGGGCGCGGACTTCGCACGGCAGGTGGCCGTGGGGCGCAGGCCGTTGTTCACAACCCACTACTCCCTCGAGCCCAGCGCGCGCGCCGCGGCAAGGTGCCACAATCGGGACCGAGGTGAACATCATGCACACAGCGAACCACGGCAACCTTCCCTACCGACGCGGCCGCCGCGCCGGCGACAACCATCCGGATCCCTACCGCGAGGTCGGCAAGCACGCCGGGGCCACGGTCTGCCCCAAGTGCCATGTCGTGCAGGAGGGCGGTCAGTGGCACTGGGGCCGCGCGCCCGAGCAGGCCGGTGAGGTGACCTGTCCTGCCTGCAGGCGAGCCCACGACCGGTTCGCCGCGCACGTCGTGCACCTGCGCGACGTCCCGGTGGACCATCGCACCGAGATCCTCGGCCAGATCTACCACCTCGCCGAGATGGAACGCCGCGAGCACCCGCTCGAACGGCTCATGCAACTGCGCGAGGAGGGCAACCACCTCGAGGTCGCCACGACGGGCGTGCACCTCGCACGCCGGCTGATGGCCAACCTGCTGCGCACCTGGCGCAACAAGGTCAAGGTGCACCACGGCGGCGACCGCACGCTGCTGCAGTGGCATGGCTGAGTGCGTGCGGCGGTCGCTCGCGACCGCCGCGCACCCACCCTGCGAGGCTCACTTCGCGGTCTTGCGGGCGCGCGCCTTCGGCGCCTTGCGGCCCTTGCCGGAACGCGCACTGGTACGGACGACGCGCGCAGTGGCGGGCAGCACGACTTCCTTGAGTTCGACGTTGGGCGTGCCGTTGCCCGAGGTCTCGGGTTCGTCGCACACGCCCATCTCGCACTCGATGCCGGACGGCGCCTCGATGGGCGCGGTCAGGAGGCGCGGCGCGCTCACGGCCGCGAGGGCTCCCACGAGCCGATCCGCGCCCATGAGGCGCAGCTCCGGCTGGCGCAGGCTCGCCACCGAGCGCAGCAGGTCGTTGGTGGAGAGGATGCCGGTCAGCTTGCCGGTCTCGTCCACCACCGGCAGGCGGCGCACCTGGTGCGCCTGCATCTGCGCCTTGGCGGAGAACGTCGTGTCGTTCTCGGTGCACGTGAACACGTGCTTGGCCATCGCCGCGCGCACGGGGATCTCGTCCAGCCGCAGGCCCTTCGTGTAGCTGGCCATGCACGCATCGCGGTCGGTCACGATGCCGACCACGTGGTGGTGCTCGTCCACCACCGGAATGCAGCCGCAGTCGTGCTCCCACATGAGCTGGGCGGCCACCGCCAGCGAGTCCTCGGGACGGCAGGTGTGGGGCTGCCGCGTCATCACGTCGTGTACCTTCATGTTCGCCTCCATCGCTGGTGACGATCCTAGGCAACGTGCCCGGCAGCGGAATGGGCCCAAGGGCGAAAGCGCGGACCCGGCGGAATTTCAGGCCAGCAGCCGGATGGCCTCGTCCACGTCGCCCTTGCTGCCCAGGAACAGCGGCGTGCGCATGTGGAGCTTGGTGGGCATCACGTCGAGGACGTCCTGGGTGCCGGTGCTGGCACGGCCGCCGGCGCGCTCGGCCACCATGGCCAGGGGCGCGTTCTCGTAGAGGAGCCGGAGCTTGCCCTCGGGCTTCTTCACCTCGCCCGGGTACATGTAGATGCCGCCGCGCACGAGGGTACGGTGGAAGTCGCCCACCAGCGCGCCCGCATAGCGCGCCGCGCGCTTGCCGCAGCTGGTCTGCTGCTGGCGGAACCGCGAGACCATCGCGCGGGTCTTGTCGTCCCACTTGGCCTCGTTGGCCTCGTTGACCGAGTAGGTGCCCTCGCCCTCCGGGATGCGGAGGTTGGGATGCGTGAGGAAGAAGGTGCCGATCGACCGGTCGAGGGTGAAGCCGTTGACCGCGCCGCCAGCCGTGTAGACGAACATGGTCGACGGGCCGTACAGCACGTAGCCGGCGGCCACCAGGTTGCGGCCGGGCTGCATGAAGTCCTCGATCGTGGCGCGCGGACCCGTGGTCTTGCGGCGGTAGATGCCGAAGATCGTGCCGATCTGGCCGTCGACGTCGACGTTGCCCGAGCCATCGAGCGGGTCGACCGCCACCACGTACTTGCCGCCGCCGTCCACGTCGAAGGCGTGGATGTCGTCCATCTCCTCCGAGGCGATCGCGCCCACCATCGGCATGTGCTCGAACACCTGCAGGATGATGTCGTTGCCGATCACGTCGAGCGCGCGCACCTCCTCCGCCTGCACGTTGGTGTCGCCGGTGAGGCCGAGCTTGCCGACGAAGCCGGCGCGCATGATCTCGCTCGCCATCATGCGGGCGGCGAGGCTGATGCGGTTGAGGACCGTCGAGAGGTCGCCGGAGGCGCCGCTGTTGGCCTGATCGCGGAAGAACTGTTCGCTGAGCGTGAGGCGGGTCATGGCAATAGGTCGAGTCGTTGGATCGGTCCGTTGTATCGGCGCATTGGACCCGCGGAGTCGAGCCCTCTCAACGCGCGAGCACGAGGACCGGCGCGGCGCCGTCTCCCGCGAGCAGCCGCCCCGTCCCCAGTTCATCCGGTCGCACCGGGATCACCCATGCCGTGTCCGCATCGCTCACGACCAGCACGCGCCGGCTGCCATCGGCTTGTTCGGCAGCCAGCACCTCGCCGCGGCGGGCCGGCCAGCACACGAGGCGACTGCCGTCCGGCTGCAGGCCAAGGTCCGCAGCCACCAGGGGCACGGGTTCGGGCCCGCGGCCGGTGCGCCACCAGATCGAGAACGCAGCGGTCCCGGGCCGGCCGGCGTCGCCACGGCGGTCGTCGAAGCGCACCAGTTCGCGCAGGTCGCGCGCCGGTGAGAAGCCCTCGCCCAGGAACCTGCCGCAGGCGTGCGGCAGCTCCGGGTCGAGGCTGAACTGCACTGCGTGGTCGGCCACGAAGCGCACAGCCAGTTGGTCGAGGTGGCTGCCGAGGGCGCCTTCCCGCAGCGCCGCGAATGCGCGACCGTCCACCACGCCATCGAGGTTGTGGACCGTGCCCGCGCGGTACCACGTGACGATGCCGCTGTTGAAGCAGGCGAGCGGCTCGCCTGCGGGCACGAAGCGGTCGGCATGCATGCCGCACCAGTGCATCTCGCGCTGGCTGCCGAGCGGCTCGCCGCGGTGCACGGCGACGTGGGCAGCCTGCGCCAGCGCTGCGGCCAGCAGCACGAGCGGCAGCCGGCGGAAGCGCAGCAACCCCACCATCGCAAGCGCGCCCACCGGCGCCAGGTAGTAGTCGCGAGGGTGCGCGCGCAGCACGTAGTGGAGGAACAGCATCGCGCCGAGCCCGGCTGCGAGCGCCGCGAGGTCGCGTGCCACGGTGCGCGAGGCAGCCCGCGGCCACAACGCGAGTGCGACGGCAGCCACGGCAGCGGCCTCGAGGTCGGCAGCGCCTGCGAGCGCCGCCGCCACCACGAGCAGGAAGCCCCAGCGCGAAAGCATGCGAGGCACCATCGGGCGCAGCAGCGCAGCTGCGGCAAGGCCCACGGGCACGAAGCCCACGGCCGTCCACGCATTGCCGAGCAGCAGCGGCCGCAGCTGCCACCAGGTCTCGCGCCACCAGCCCGATTCGCCAAGGGCCGCGCGCGCAAGGCCGTGCAGCCACGGGATCGGCAGTGCCGAGTCGGGCAGGAAGCCTGTGCCGAGCCAGCGGTTCCAGCCGAGGTGCGCAGCCAGCACCAGCGCGGGCACGGCAAGGCCGCGCATGCCATCGCGCACGAGCCACAACGCCACCACCACGCCCCACAGGTCGCTGCGCGCGAACACGAGCAGCAGCGAGAGCACGGCAAGGCGCGCGGCAGGCCCTGACCGCGCGCGCCACGCGAGTGCGAGCAGCAGGCACGCGAGCGCGGTCTCCTGGCCGTTCTGCGCCTCGACCAGCAGGAACGGGTTGCCGAGGTACAGCAGTCCCAAGGTCCAGCGCGCGAGGCCGCGCGGCGCTGCCGCTCGCGGCCCACGTGCTCGGGCTCCTGTGCCACGTGCTCACGGCCGTGCTGTGGGCCACGGTTGCGCCGCGCGGCCTCGCGCGCTGGACCTTGGGACTGCTGTACCTCGGCAACCCGTTCCTGCTGGTCGAGGCGCAG
>JBEATZ010000427.1:0-3208 GCA_041161695.1 Planctomycetota bacterium
TGCGAACTCCGTCGTGCACGGCTTCCTCGCCGGCCAGCGCATGCGCAGCGCGGATGCGGGCGGCTTCACGGTGGCACGCGCCTCGGCGACCCCCACCATCCCGTCGCAACTGCCCCCCGGCATGCTGCTCCCCGCGGGGATCCGCGACCTCCAGTTCGACACCCACTACGACGGCAGGTCGCACCAGCCCCTGCTGCGCCTCTACGGTCCGGAGGTGGCGGGCAAGGGCTACCTCGCGCGCACGCTGCCGGACGACGAGCGCCTCGGCCACCCGTTGCTCGACCTGCTGGGCGTGCGCTACCTGCTCGCGACCGAGCGCCTCGTGCACGGCGGCCCCGAGGCTGGACCGGTCTTCGAGGGTCCGGGCGGCAGGTTCCACGTGCACGAGCGTGCAGGCGCCCTGCCGCGCGCGTTCACCGTCGGGCAACTGCGCGTCCTCGCCGACGACGAGGCCGTGCTCACGCAGATGACGGACCGCGGGTTCCGTCCCGCGTACGAGGCACTGTGCACCGCAGCCGATGCGTCTGGCATCGACCCGGTCCCCGTCGCGACGGCACGCCGGCCGGTGCGTTTCGTCACGGACCACGGTGGCACGGTGGAACTCGCCGTGGCTGCGGGCGAGCCCTGCTGGCTCGTGCTCGCGGACACGCTGTTGCCGGGCTGGTCGGCCACGGTGGACGGCATCGAGCAGCGCATCGTGCGCGTCAACCACTCGATGCGCGCAGTCCTGCTGCCTGCTGGCGCCGCTTCGGTGCGCTTCACCTACGCGGCACCCGGGCTCCTCACGGGCGCCGTGGCGAGCCTGCTCGGCCTCGCGCTGATCGTGTGCCTCGGTGCCGTGGCGCTGCGGCGGAGCAGTCAGTCCGGCACGTGACTCGGTCCCGAGCCGCGTTGCACGCGAAACTGCACGACATCGTGGGTCGACGACCCGAGTTCCGCCGACCATCCCTCGCCCTCCTCCCTCGGGGCAATCCGCACGCGCAGGCCGCGTGCATCGGGAAACGAGGCGAGTCCGTCCGCGTCGCACACGGCGTCCCCGAGCCAGACCCGGTCATGGACCCAGGCGCGGAGTCGAACCCCGGCGAGGGGTGTGCCAGCGGGATCCAGGAGGCGCACCCTGAACCGGTGCGAGGCTGGCGCAACCGCAGGGTGCGTGGCTGACCCACCCATGTGGGAACTCGCAACCGCTGGGATCGCCAGGGCAGTGCGGGACGCCCCCTCGTCAGGGGGCGCAGTGGGCGCAGGAGTCGCACGTGCCTGCTCCACCACGACCGGCGCCGGGCCGGACGTTGGCAGTGCAACGACGCCCTGCGGCAGGGCGCACAGCAAGGCGAACATGGCCAGGCAGGGGACGGCGAGGAGGAAGCCCCTCGACGCCCCGACCTTGTCACGACCCGTGGGATCAGTCGCCGATGCGGCCACCGTCGACCTTGCGGATCACGACCGTCGCCGGACGCGGACGCCCACCGAACGGCCACGAACTGACCGTGCTCGGATTCGCCACGGTCGGGGCACCGAACTGGGTGTTCCAGTAGCTGGTGGACTCGCCGGGGTGCTGGATGTTGACGAACATCGTGCGCTTGTCGGGCGTCGTGATGACGCCGGTCACCTCGCAGCCGCGGGGGCCGGTCATGAAGCGCTTCACTTCTCCCGTCTCGGGATCGGCGCAAAGCATCTGGTTGTTGCCGATGCGGTCGTACCCGCGCGAGGCGAGGTTCTGTGACGAGTTGCTGATGTCCGTCTGGATCCAGACGAGGCCGTCGTCATCGGCCCAGATGCCGTCCGGCGAGCCGAAGATCGGCTGGTTCGCGGGCACCGTCGCGTCGTAGGCAGGATCGCCGGCGAGCAGGAAGATGTCCCACTCGAAGGTCGTGGCGGTGTTGTCGGCGCGCTTCTCGACGATGCGGACGATGTGGCCGTACGGGTTGCTGGCACGGTTGCTGTTCACGGGGGCGTTGTTGCCCGTGCCGTTGGTGAAGGTGACGTACACGTCCTTGGACTCCGGATGCACCGCGACCCACTCCGGGCGGTGGCAGCGCGTGGCGCCCACGGCATCCGCTGCCTGACGGGTGCGGATGAGCACGTCTGCCTGGTCGACCCAGCCGTTGGCCGTGGTGAGCGGTCCCACGCCGTGGGCAAGCGGCAGCCACGTACCGCGGCCATCCGCGTCGAAACGCGCGACGTACAGGATCCCCTCGTCGAGTGGGCTCCTCCCGCGCGCGATGTCCTCGCGCCACGGACGCTTGCTCACGTACTTGTAGACGTACTCGCCGTTCTCGTCGTCACCCGAGTACGCGACCGCACGCCCGCGGGCCTCCACCACCGTGGCACCTTCGTGCTTGAAGCGACCCAGGGCACTGCGCTTCACCGGCGTGGAATCGGGTTCGAATGGGTTCACCTCGACGCACCAGCCGAAGTGGTTGGCCTCGTTGCGATTCACGGTCAGGTCGAAGCGCGGCTCTGCAACGTGCCAGTTGTATCCGAAGCCGGTGCGGGTCAGCCCGTAGCGTGCCTCGAGGGCCGTGGCCGTCCACGTGGTGTCGGTCGACCCGAAGTAGCCGTTCCAGTTCTCCTCGCATGCGAGGTACGTGCCCCAAGGGGTGTAACCGTGACCGCAGTTGTTGAGGGTCCCGCGCGGAGCAGGGCTGATGCTCGAGGCCAGCAGCGGGTGGTCGGCGTCCACCGGTCCGCCGAACTCCATCGGCGTGTTGCCGGTGACGCGGCGGTTGTAGGGTGAGTTCACGACGTGCGTCCAGGTGCCGTTCGAGAGCTGCTGGATCTCGACCACGGTCACTCCGTGTGCCGCGAGGGCCTTTGCGACCTTCTCGCGCCCCGCTGCATCGTTGGTGATCCCCGCGCCCGTCGCTGCGCTGTAGATCTGGCTCGCGTCGGTGTACTCATGGTTCAGGACGAGGAGCCCGCGCTTGCTGCCCTTGGAACCGTTCTCGAGCGGGAAGAAGTGCATGCCGTCGTGGTTGAAGCCGACCTGACCCTCCTGGTCCTGCGACGTGTTGCTGGCATCTTCGCGGAAGGGTGCCACGCCCGAGAACAGGGGCGTTCCCCATGGCACGAGCACGCTCCACGTGTAGCCGGGAGGCACGACGATGGTGTCCGCAGAGCTGGGCGAGACCTCGGCGAACCCGAGCCGCGAACCGCGGGTCGCAGCGGGTGCACCAACAGCGGTTTGGGCGACGGCCTTGCGGCTCGC
>JBEATZ010000471.1:0-19533 GCA_041161695.1 Planctomycetota bacterium
TCCCGCGCGAGAACGATCCGTGAACCGGCCGCGTCCCCTCGGGGCCGCGGCCGGTTTCGTTGGGTGGGCACGTTCCTGCCGGTAGAGTCCGCCGCCCATGCGCGGCAAGCGGCCAGACCCGGTGCGGCTCGAGGTGTTCCACCACCTGCTTGCCGCGTTCTGCGAGGAGGCGGGCACGCTCCTGCAGCGCGCGGCGGTGAGCCCCAACATCCGCGAGCGCCGCGACTTCTCGGTGGCGCTCTTCGACGCCGAGGGCCGGCTCGTGGCGCAGGCAGCGCACATCCCCGTGCACCTCGGATCAGCTGGCGATGCCGTGGCCGCGGCACGCGAGGCCATTGCCTTCGCACCCGGCGACGTGGCGATCCTCAACGATCCCTATGCCGGCGGCACGCACCTGCCCGACGTGACCCTCGTACGGCCGGTGTTCCTCGGCCGCGGCAAGGCGCCATCGTTCTTCCTCGTCGACCGCGCGCACCATGCAGACATCGGCGGCGCCACGCCCGGTTCGATGGGGAGCGCGGCCGACCTGATCGCCGAGGGCCTCGTGATCCCGCCCGTGCTGCTGCGGCACCGCGGGAAGCTCGTGGATCCCGTGGTGCGGTTGCTCCAGCGCAACGTGCGCGGCAGCGCCGACCGCATGCTGGACCTGCAGGCACAGGAATCCGCGCTGCTCGCCCTGGAGTCGCGGCTGCAGCGGTTCGTGGCCGAACAGGGCCTGGCCGAGGTGCGCGCGCGCACCGACGAACTGCTCGACTACACCGAGCGTGTGGGCGCAGCAGCCGTGCAGGGCCTGCGCCGCGGCATCCACCGTGCCGAGGACGTGATGGAGGACGACGGCCAGGGCAACGGCCCGTTTGCGCTCCGCCTCGACCTGCACGTGCACGGCGGGCGCGTGCTCTTCGACTGGAGTCGCAGCGACGCCCAGGCGCGCGGCGGCATCAACGCCAACCGTTCCGTCGTGCTCGCTGCCTGCGTCTACGCGATCCGCTCCATGTGCCCCGAGCGCCTGCCGGTGAACGAGGGGTTGTTCCGCCTGCTCGAGTTGCGCACGCGGCCCGGCACGGTCGTCGACCCGATCGCGCCTGCACCCGTGGCGGGCGGCAACGTGGAGACGAGCCAGCGTCTCGTCGACGTGGCCCTTGCCGCGGTCGCGCAGGCCCTGCCGCCTGCGGCGCGCAGGCGCCTCCCCGCCTGTTCGGCGGGCACCATGAGCAACCTCGCGATCGGCGGCACGATGCCGGACGGCACGCAGTTCGCCTGCTACGAGACGCTGCCGGGCGGCGCCGGCGCGGGGCCCGGTGGTCCCGGCCAGTCGGCGATCCAGACGCACATGACCAACACGCGCAACACGCCGCTGGAGGAGATGGAGCACCGGTTCCCGGTCCGCATCCGCTCGCTCACCGTGCGCCGCGGCAGCGGCGGCGCGGGCGCCCGCCGCGGCGGCGACGGGCTCGTGAAGTCGGTCGAGGCGCTCGAGCCCATGAGCCTCACCTTCCTCGGCGAGCGTCACCGCAACGGTCCGCCGGGCGCGTGCGGCGGCAAGGCCGGTGCGCCGGGTCGCCTGCTGCTCGTGCACAGGGGCAAGGGCGAGGTGCTGCCGTCGAAGTGCGCCGTGCAGCTCGAGCGCGGCGACATCGTGACGGTGCTCACGCCCGGAGGCGGCGGCCATGGCTGATCGCCGCATGCGCACGATCCCGTTCGCGGCCTTGCTCGCACTCGCTGCCTGCGCCTCGGGCGCGCCGCAGCGCGTGGAGTGCGAACGGCTGCCGCCGGACGCCTTCGACCGCTGCCGCCGCGTGCTCGCACTCCAGTGGGGCACCCTCGAGGTCGTCGACCCGCTGGGCTTCCGCATCCAGACTGGCTGGAACGCGCACGTGGACGGGGACGAGGTCGGCCAGAAGCGCGCCACCGTCTTCCTCGACGACCAGGGCGCCGTGGTGGTGGTGGCCGAGGTGCGCTGGCTCGTGGGCGGCGTGATCACCACGCCGGGCTTCGGCGAGCCGCAGGGCGACGACGAACTGACGGAGCGGGTGCGCGCCGCGCTGGCCGGGGCGCTGGCCCAGGGCTGAGGCCGTCGAGGCGCGCGAGCGCGTCGAGGATGCGTGCATCGGGGCGCGCCTCGCTGCATGCCTCGCGCAGCAGGTCGCGCGCACCGCGGTGGTGTCCTCGCCGCTGGTGCAACTGCGCGCGGGCGAGCGCGATGCGCACCGGGTCCCCGCCGAGCCGCGCGGCCTCGTCCAGTGCGGACGCTGCCGCCTGCAGCCTGCCCTCGCAGGCGAGCGCCTCGTACCGCCAGAGCTGGGTGCCGGCGTCGTCGGGCGCGATCGCCGCGGCATGGTCCAGCAGTGCACACGCGTGGGCGACCGGCTGCGCGATCGTGCGGCGCGCAGCCGCGAGGGCGGCACGGATGGGGCCGTCCACGGGTCGCGCCTCCAGTGCCGTGCGGATCCTCCGCAACCGCCGCACCCCGCCCGATCCCGAGGGCCGGTTGCGGCGGGTGCCTGGCCACAACTGCAGGTTGCCGTGCGCGCGCAGCAGGTCTGCCGCGAGCCCGGTGAGTGCCTCGGCCAGGCGCCGTTCCCAGAAGGCCGCGTACGCGGGCCCGAAGCCCAGTCCGTCCGCAACATCGCCCCAGACCCTGCGCAGCGTCCGCCGGTCGATCCCGAACCTGCGCGCCGTGGCCATCAGGTTGCTGGTGCCGTTGCGCTTCGAGGCGCCCTGGTGCGCGATGCGGGACACGAGCGCCGCGTCCTCGGGCCCGAGCCTGCGCAGGAGGCCGGGCAACCGGTTGCCTCCCTGCGGCTGCCGGTCCGCCAGCGCTTCCGGGGCGACGGTCCTGCAGGTGCGCCGCGAGGAGCGGATGCAGGCGTGGTAGGCCGTGCGCTCGACGAGCCGGAACCAGCGTGCGTGCCGCTCGCGGCGCGGCATGGCGGTGAGTTCGCGGTCGTGGACCAGGCAGTCGAGCGCGAGTTCCTGGCGCGCCTCCTCCAGCAACTCGTCCCGCCGGGCAGGTGCGAGTCCCCGGCGCAGGGCGAGGGAGCGCAGCGCAGCGGGGAGCAGGCGCTCCGCGAACTCGCCGAGGAGCGCGAGGGAGCGGCATTCCGCAGGAGGGAGCGCGGCTCGTGTGGCAAGCCAAGGATCGGGGAAATCCGCGGGAATCCAGGGGCCGGACGCATCGGCTCCCAGAGTGTCGTGGTCGGGAGGCGTGCGCAGGGCTATGCTGGCCGCCCTTTTCTGCCAGCATCCATGTCCACTACCTGCGTCGTCGGCATCCTGTGGGGTGACGAAGGAAAAGGAAAGGTCATCGACTTCCTCGCCCGGGAAGCCGACTTCGTCGTCCGCTTCGGCGGGGGCCACAACGCCGGCCACACCCTGATCCTGCCCACCGGCAAGATGGTGCTGCACCTCGTGCCCTCGGGCATCGTGCACCCCGGGGTGGTCAACGTGATCGGCAACGGCGTGGTGGTGGACCCCCTTCACCTCGTCCAGGAGGTGCGCCGGATCCGCGAGCGCGGGATCGCCATCGACCTCGGGCGCAACCTGCTGGTCAGCGAGCGCGCCCAGGTGATCCTCGAGGCGCACCGGATCCAGGACCAGTGGCACGAACACCGCCGCGGCAGCGGCAAGATCGGCACCACCGGCCGCGGCATCGGCCCCGCCTACTCCGACCGCGCCGCCCGCATCGGCCTGCGCATGGGTGACCTGCTGCGTCCCGACCTGCTGCGCGCCAACCTCGAGCGCTTCTGCGCCGAGAAGAACGGGTGGTTCGCGGCGGCCGGCCTGCCGGCCCTGGACCCGGCGGCGCTGCTGCCTGCGCTGCTGGCTGCAGGCGAGGAACTCCGTCCCGCGGTGGTGGACACCGGCGCGGCGCTGCGCACGGCGAAGCGCGAGGGTCGCCGCATCCTGCTGGAGGGCGCCCAGGGCATCCTGCTCGACGTCGATCATGGCACGTATCCCTTCGTCACGTCTTCCAGTGCGTCGACGGGGGGAGCCTTTTCCGGCACCGGCCTGCCGCCGCACACGATGCGCGTGATGGCCGTGGCCAAGGCCTACGCCACGCGCGTGGGCGAGGGGCCGTTCCCCACCGAGCTCAAGGACGAGACCGGCGACCGCATCCGCAAGGCCGGCAACGAGTACGGCTCCACCACGGGCCGGCCGCGCCGCTGCGGCTGGTTCGATGCCGTGGCCGTGCGCTACTCGGGCGCCGTCGCCGGCGTCGACGAGCTGACGCTCACCAACCTCGACGTGCTGGCGGGCTTCCACCCGCTGCGCATCGCCACCTCCTACCGCCTGCCGGACGGGACCGTGACGCGCGAGTTCCCCGCCTACGGGCTGCACGATGCGGTGCCCGTGTTCGAGGAACTGCCTGGCTTCGACGGCAACCTGCAGGACACCCGGAAGTTCGAGGACCTGCCCGCCGCGGCGCAGGACTACGTGCGGGCGGTCGAGCGGCACACCGGCCTGCCGGTGCGGACGGTCTCGGTCGGTCCCAAGCGCGAGCAGGTGATCCTGCGGTGAGCCAAACCTCCGGCCAGTCCGGTTTCGCGATCCCGCGCTCGGTTGCGGTGATCATGGACGGCAATGGCCGCTGGGCGAAGGGCAAGGGGCTCGAGCGCATCCGCGGCCACGAGCGCGGCGTCGAGGCCGTGCGCACCGTGGCCACCGAGTGCGCGCGACTCGGGGTCGAGGCGCTGACGCTCTACGCTTTCAGCGAGGAGAACTGGAAGCGCCCGCGCCACGAGATCCTGTTGCTGATGCGCTTGCTCAGGCAGTTCCTCACAGCCGAGCGCCCGACACTGGTGCAGAACGACATCCGGTTGCTGCACTCGGGCCGGCGCGACCGCCTCGATGCCGACGTGCTGGCCACCCTCGACGAGACCATGGCCCTCACTGCCGGCCATCGCGGCATGAAGCTCGTGCTGGCGATCTCCTACGGCGGCAGGCAGGAGATCGCCGACGCGGCGCGCGCCATCGCCCGCGACGTGGCCGCTGGCCGCCTCGCACCCGAGGCGGTGGACGAGGCCGCGGTCGCGAGCAGGCTGTACCTGCCCGACGTGCCCGATCCCGACCTCCTCATCCGCACCGCAGGCGAGATGCGCGTGAGCAACTTCCTGCTCTGGCAGATCAGCTACGCCGAGATCCACGTCAGCCCGGTGTGCTGGCCCGACTTCCGCACCGAGCACCTGCACGAGGCGTTCCGCGACTACGGCCGTCGCACCCGCAAGTTCGGGCAGGTGGTCGGCTGATGGCGAGCGAGCTGCGCACCCGCGCGATCCTCGCGCCCACCATGCTGGTGGTCGTGGGCGCGGTGTACTGGCTCGACCTCAACGCCGTGCTGGGCCTGCGCCAGGGCGCGCTCTCCGCCGCGCTGCTCGGCCTGCTCGGCTTCGCCGGGACCTGGGAGTACGTGTCCCTGATGCGCGGCGCCGGCTTCTCGGTTGCGCGCACCATGCTCCTCTGCACCGCAGCCGCGCTGCACGCGAGCGCCTTCCTGTTCCAGTGGGGCCAGATCGACCGCGAGCTGTACCCGCTCGTGGGCCTCACCCTGCTCATGTTCTTCCCGCTGGCCGTCCGTTCCCTCGGGCGCACCAGCATGCAGAAGGGCCTCGAGGAACAGGGCGCCACGCTGCTCGGCCTCATCCTCGTCAGCTGGCCCATGTTCCTCGCGCAGGGCATGTGCTTCCGCCACCTGCCCTCGATCCTGTACGTGGTGCTGGTCTGCAAGGGCGGCGACATCGGCGGCTACGTGACCGGCCGCGCCATCGGCCGCCACAAGCTGATCCCGCACGTCAGCCCCGGCAAGACCGTCGAGGGCGCTCTCGGCAGCCTCGCAGCCTCCGTGGCACTGGCCCTGTGGCTGCGGGAGCCGCTGCTGGGCGCTGCGGTGCCCGTTGGCACGCTCGAGGCCGTGGGCATCGGCATCGCGCTCAACATCACGACCCAGACCGGCGACCTGGTCGAATCCCTGCTCAAGCGTCGCTGCGGCGCCAAGGACTCCTCCCGGCTGCTGCCCGCCCACGGCGGGGTGCTGGACCTGATCGACAGCCTGCTGTTCTCTTTCGCCGTCTTCTTCCTGGTGCTGGTCCGCGCGACCGGCGGCAGCTGATCGCCGGAGCACTGACCACGTGAGCGAAGCCGACATCCAGATCCCCGTGCACAACGTCGAGGAGGCTCGCACCCTGCTGGGGCCGCTCGACAGCAATGCGCGGCTGATCCGCGAGATCCACGGCGTGAGCGTGCTGGCCCGCGACGGCAGCCTGCGCCTCCTCGGGGACGCCGAGCAGGTCCATCGCGTGCAGCACGTGCTCGAGGACTGCCTCGCCACCCTGCGCGCGGGCAAGAAGGTCACCACCCAGGACGTGGCCCAGAAGCTGCGCCAGGGGCTCGCAGAGGAGGTGCTGGCTTCCTCCCCCGACCTGCCGCGCGCGACCTCGCCCGTCGCCATCGCCGTGCGTGCGCGCACGGCCGGGCAGCACGAGTACATCGAGCGCATGGGCCGCAACGACATCACCTTCGCGGTGGGGCCCGCGGGCACCGGCAAGACCTACCTCGCGGTTGCCGCGGCCATCGATGCCGTCAAGGCCGGCCGCGCGCGTCGCATCGTCATGGTGCGCCCTGCCGTCGAGGCCGGCGAGAAGCTCGGCTTCCTGCCCGGCGACTTCCAACAGAAGATCGATCCCTACCTGCGCCCCATGTACGACGCGCTGCAGGACCAGCTCGACCAGCGCACGCGCCAGCGGTGGCTGGAGGGCGAGGTGGTGGAGGTCTGCCCGCTCGCGTACATGCGCGGCCGCACCCTCAACCGGTCCTTCGTGATCCTCGACGAGGCCCAGAACACCACGATCCCGCAGATGCTCATGTTCCTCACCCGCCTCGGCGAGGGCTCGCGCATGGTGGTCACGGGCGACCCGTCGCAGGTCGACCTGCCGCACAACGTGCAGTCGGGCCTCGCGGACGCCGTGCGCAAGCTGCGCGGGGTCGAGGGCATCGCCATCGTCGAACTGGGTGCAGCCGACGTGGTGCGCCACCCGGTGGTGAGCCGGGTCGTGAGCGCCTACGGCCTCGAGAAGAAGGGTACGTGACCTCCTCCCGTCCGAGGCGCCGCAAGGCGGCCGCTGCGCGCCCCGTTCGCAAGCGCGCGCCGCGACACGAGGTCGCCATCACGGATGCCGCCAGGTCGAGGATCCCGCGTGCCTTCCTGTGCGAGGTTGCTGCCGCCGCGCTCGAAGTGGGTGGTCGCCCGGGCCTGCCGGTCTCGCTGCTCCTCACCGACGACGCGGGCATCTCGGTCGTGCACGCAGAGCACCTCGACGATCCCACCGCCACGGACGTGATCTCCTTCGACCTCGACGACAGCGCCGACCTCGTCGTGAGCGTGGAGACGGCTGCGCGCGTCGCCGCCCGCGAGGGCCATCGCATGCGCGACGAGGTCGCGCTGTACGTGATCCACGGCCTGCTGCACGTGTGCGGCCACGACGACCACGCAGCGCGCGCACGCGCACGCATGCGTCGTGCAGAGCTCGAGGTGCTGCAGCGACTCGGCCTCCGCGTCGCACCTGTCGACGCGTGATGCGCGTCGCACTCTGCGTCGCACCGAAGATCCGTGTTTGCAGTCTTCCACGCGCGTGCTAGACTCGTGCACGCGGTCGGGAGGTCCGGCGTGCCGGCTCCATGCGCAGCACGCGCTGCGCTCCGATCGCAATGAGGGCGACGGAGCATGATCCGCAACCGGATGGACGCAACCGACGAGGCAACCGCAGGCAGCGCCTGCGACGCCGGCTCCGCCGACGCGACGGCCACCCTCGAGAGCCTGCTGGCCCGCTACCGCAGGCGCCGCACCCTCGCGCTGCGCAACGAGATCATCGAGCGGTGCTGTGACATCGTCGAGGCCATGGCGCGGACGCTCGCGCTGCGCCTCCCGCCCAGCGTCGACGCCCAGGACCTCGCCCACGCCGGCATGTGGGGCCTGATGCAGGCCATCGAGAAGTACGAACCCTCGCGCTGCGACCAGTTCACCGCCTTCATGCGGATCCGGGTGCGCGGGGCGATGCTCGACGAACTGCGCAACATGGACTTCCTGCCGCGCCTGCAGCGCCGCCGGCTGCGCGACCGCGAGGCCGCGCTCGGCAGGCTCCGCATGCTGCTCTCGCGGGAACCCTCCGAGGTCGAACTCGCCGCCGAACTGGGCGTGAGCGTCCCCGAACTCCAGCGGGCCTTCCAGCAGCACGCGGCTGCCGGCCGTCCCGGCAAGCCTGCCGCAGGCGAGAGCCTCGGCGACTCGCTCGAACTGCTGCCCGACGACGGCCAGGAGTCGCCCATCGAGGCCATCAACCGTCAGGACCTGCTGGCGATGATCCGCGACAGCCTCGAGCCCATCGAGTGGAAGGTGCTGCAGATGCACTACCTCGAGGGCATGAGCGGCAAGGAGGTGGCCAGCCGGCTCCGCCTGTCCGCCGCCCGCATCTGCCAGATCCACGTGCGCGTGATGGACCGCCTGAAGGCGCGCCTCGGCACCGCAGCGGTCTGAGCCCGTGGCGAGGCCGGCAGTCGCCCGCTGGTGGCTGTACGTGATCCGCACCGCATCGGGCTCCCTTTACGTGGGCATCAGCACGGACGTGGCGCGGCGGCTCGCGCAGCACGAACGGGGCGAGGGTGCCCGCAGCCTGCGCGGCAAGGGGCCGCTCGCGCTCGTGGCAAGCTGGCGGGTCGGCACCCGTGTCGAGGCGCTGGTGCTCGAGGCGCGGATGAAGCAGCTGTCGCGCGCGCGCAAGCTGGCCCTGCTGGGCCGGCGGCGCAGCCTCGCCGCCGTCCGCGAGGTTCTGGCCGGGATCCGCACCCTGCCGTAGCCTCTCGCGCGATGGACACGTCCCTGCACACCCCCTGCCCGGGATCGGGTACCCCGAGCTTCCACCTGCGGGCCGGGAACCTGTGGTGCGAGGACGCCCCGGTGGCGGAACTGGCGAGCCGGTTCGGGACGCCGCTCTACGTGTACAGCGCCGCCACGATGACCCAGCGCTTCCGCGCCGTGCGCGCAGCCTTCGGGCCCGAGGCGCACGTGTGCTACGCGGTGAAGGCCAACTCGAACCTGTCCATCCTGCGCCACTTCGCCGCGCTCGGCTCCGGGTTCGACCTGGTGAGCGGCGGCGAGCTGCAGCGGCTCCTCGCCGCCGGCGTGTCGACGCGCGGCGCGGTGTTCGCGGGCGTGGCCAAGCAGCCCTGGGAGATCGAGGCCGCCCTCGATGCAGGCATCCTGTTGTTCCAGGTCGAGTCCCCGCACGAGGTTGCGCTGCTCGAGGCAGCAGGCGCGAAGCGCGGGATGCGCGTGCCGGTGGCCGTGCGGCTCAACCCCGACGTCGACCCGGGAACCCACGCCTACATCAGCACCGGCCGCAAGGACAGCAAGTTCGGCACCGACCTCTCGCGCGCCGGCGCACTCGTCGACCGCGTCATCGGTTCCCCGAACCTCGAACTGCAGGGCTACCACGTCCACCTCGGCAGCCAGCTGCGCGCCATCGAGCCGTACCTCGAGGCCTTCGAGCGCGTGGCCGCCTTCATGGCGTCGAGCCCGGCACGGCGCGCGGGCGTGCGCTACTACAACCTCGGCGGCGGTTTCGGCATCGGCTACGGCAAGGGCGAGCCGCTCGACGTGGCGGCCCTCGCCGCCACCCTCCTGCCCCGGATCCGCGCCCATGGGCTCGTGCCCGTGGTCGAGCCGGGCCGCTACCTCGTGGGCGACGCAGGCGTGCTCGTCACCTCGGTGCTCGGCGAGAAGCAGAGCGGGAGCACGCACTACCTGCTGGTGGACGCGGCCATGAACGACCTGCTGCGCCCTTCCCTCTACCAGGCCGAGCATCCCCTCGTGCCGGTGCGGACGATGGGACGGCCGTCCGGCCGCTTCGACGTGGTGGGACCGGTGTGCGAGTCGGGCGACTTCCTCGCCCGCGGCCGCGAGCTGGAGCGCCTTGAACCGGGCGAGCTGCTGGCGGTGCTCGGCGCCGGGGCCTACGGTTCCAGCATGGCCTCGCACTACAACACGAGGCGAAGGCCTGCCGAGGTGCTGGTGAGCGGCGCCACGGTGCAGCTGATCCGGAGGCGCGAGCCGATGGAACGGCTCTGGGCAGACGAGGTCGACCTATGACGAAGCTCCGTGCGATGCGCCGCTGGCTGCTGGTGCCCCTCCTGCTCGGCCTGGGGGGCTGCGGCATCCTCGCGGACGAACTCACCTTCCTCGACGTCGCGCCCGCGCCGCCCCGTGGCGCGCCTGCGGGCACCGACGCCAGGCCCTGAGGCCGCCATGGCAGGCGAGGCCCTGCGCAGGCTGGCGATCGAGGCGCCGGGCGCTGGCGCCCTCGAGGGGCCCGATGTGCGGAGCGGCGCGGCGAGCCACCCCGTGTGCGGCGACCAGCTCGAGGTGACCGTGCGCATGCAGGCCGGCAGGATCGAGGCCATGCGCTGGCGCGCTTCCGCATGTCCTGCGACCCTTGCGGTTGCCGCCGCCGCAGTGGAAGCCGTGCGCGGCGCCGACGCGGCAACGCTGCCAGCCATGGTTCGCGCGCGGCTCGCGGCCCTCGGCGACCTGGCTCCCCACGAGCGGCATGCCGAACAACTGCTGCTGCGCGCGCTGCGCAGCGCCATGGGGGGCGGTGCGTGAGTACGCGCGGCCCGGCCATGGTGCTCGCCCTCGACCAGGGCACCACGAGCAGCCGCGCCATCGCGTTCGGGGTCGACGGGACCCAGCTCGCCCTGGCGCAGCACGAGTTCACGCAGCACTTCCCCCAGCCCGGCTGGGTCGAGCACGATCCGCTGGAGCTCCTCGCGACGCAGCTGCGGGCGATGGAAGGGGCATGGCAGGCCGCAGGCTGCGGCGACGTCGTTGCCATGGGCATCACCAACCAGCGCGAGACCGTGGTGGTGTGGGACCGCGCCACCGGCGCGCCCGTGCACCGCGCCATCGTCTGGCAGGACCGCCGCACTGCTGCCGCCCTCGCCGAACTCAAGGCGCGCAGTGGTGTGGAGCAGCGCGCACGCGAAGCCTGCGGGCTGCCCCTCGATCCCTACTTCTCGGCATCGAAGATCGCGTGGATCCTCGACCACGTCGCGGGTGCGCGGGCCGCGGCCGAGGCAGGCAGGCTCTGCGCCGGCACCATCGACACCTGGCTGCTGTGGCACCTCACCCGCGGCGCATCGTTCGCCACCGAGCCCTCCAATGCCTCGCGCACCGGCCTGATGGACCTGCGCACCGGGACGTGGAGCGAGGAGCTGTGCGCACTGCACCGCGTCCCCGCGAGGCTGCTGCCTGCAATCCTGCCCTCTGACGCGCGCTTCGGCGCCGTGACCGGCCGCGGCTGGGTCGTGCACGGCATGCTCGGCGACCAGCAGGCTGCGCTGTTCGGACAGTCGTGCCTCGAGCCGGGTTCTGCCAAGTGCACCTACGGCACCGGCGCGTTCGTGCTCGCCAACGCGGGCAGTGCCGTGCCCGTGCCGCGCGACGGGCTGCTGGCCACCGTGGCCTGGCGCACCGGCACCGCCACGACGTACGCCCTCGAGGGCTCGGTGCTCGTGTGCGGCGCCGCGGTGCAGTGGCTGCGCGACGGCCTCGGCATCCTGCGCTCGAGCGCGGACCTCGAACCCATGGCGCGGTCGGTGCCCGACAGCGGCGGCATCGTCTTCGTGCCAGCCTTCGCCGGCCTCGGCACGCCGCACTGGGACCCCGATGCACGAGGGCTCCTCGTCGGCATCACGCGCGGCACCCGCAGGGAGCACGTTGCTCGGGCCACCGTCGAGGCGATGGCGCTGCAGGTCGACGACGTGCTCGCGGCGATGGCGGGTTCGCGTGGCGCGCCCCTCGCCGAACTGCGCGTCGACGGGGGCGCAGCCGCCAACCTGCTGCTGCTCGAACTGCAGGCAGCACTGCTGGGTGCAGACGTGGTGCGGCCCGCGCAACTGGAGTGCACGGCCTTCGGCGCGTTCCGCATGGCGCTGCACGGCGCCTCGGGGCTGCCGGCCGCAAGGCTGCCGGTGCTGCCCGGCGGGACGGTTCGCATCCGGCCCGATGCCGCCGTGCCCGTGGCCACACTGCGTGCGCGCTGGCGCGAGGCCGTGCGCCGAGCCGGCCACTGGGCGGGCTGAGGCCCGGCATCGGCGGGTGGGCCCATCGCCACCTTCCCTCGCAATGCGGTGCGCCCTACAAGGGGCGCGCCATGTCGAAGCAAGAACCGCAGGACGGCGCACCGGCGCAGGCAGAGCAGCAGGGCGGGGAGAAGAAGCCCGCCCTGCAGGTCGAGGCCGCGGGCGAGGCTGCGCCGGTGATGATCCAGGAGTCGCTGCCGGAGACCGTGTTCGTGTTCCCGCTGCGGCGTGCGGTGCCCTTCCCCGGCCTGATGATGCCGCTGCTGCTGGAGACCGCCGAGGCTCGCGACATCGTCGCCAAGGCGGAGGCCCACAACGGCCACGTGCTGCTGGTCGCGCTCGAGAACCCGGATGCCGACCCGGTGGAGGAGACCGACCTGCACGAGGTCGGGGTGCTCACCCGCGTGATGAAGGTGCTCAAGCTCCCCGACGGGTCCATGTCGGCCATGACCCAGGGCCTGCGCCGCGCACGGCTGGTCAAGGTTGTGCGCAAGAAGCCGCACCTGGTCGCGCGCGTGCGCGAGATGGTCGAAATCCCCTCGGACACCGACCGTGCGAAGTCGATGTTCCGCTTGCTGCGCGAGAACCTGCGCAAGCTTGCCGAGGCCCAGAACGCCGACCACGGCTTCGCCACGGCCGTCCTCAACATCGACAACCCGGGCGGGCTCGCCGACTTCACCGGCAACGTGCTGCGAGAGATGTCGGAGCGGCAGGCCATCCTCGCCGAGCCCGACGTCGAGAAGCGCCTTGCCGTCGCGCTCGAGATGGTGATGCGCGAGGTCGAGCTCGCGGAGCTCGACAAGAAGATCCAGGAGGAGATCCGCGGCCGTGCCGAGAAGGCGCAGAAGGAGTACTTCCTGCGCGAGCAGGTGAAGATCATCCGCCGCGAACTCGGCGAGGAGAAGGATCCCCGGCTCGCGGAGCAGCAGCGTCTCGAGGAGGCCATCACCAAGGCGGGCATGGGCGAGGTGGCCCGCAAGCGCGCCGACGAGGAGATGCTGCGGCTCAAGACGACTCCCATGGAGTCGCCCGAGTACGGCGTGATCCGCAACTACCTCGACTGGCTCGTGTCGCTGCCGTGGAGCGCCGCGACCGAGGACGTGAGCGACCTCGGCACCGCTTCGCGCGTGCTGGAGGAGGACCACCACGGCCTCGAAGAGGTGAAGGCGCGCATCCTCGAGTTCCTCGCCGTGCGCAAGCTCAAGCCGGGCCACCAGGGATCGATCCTCTGCCTTGCCGGCCCGCCCGGGGTGGGCAAGACCAGCCTCGGCCGATCGATCGCGCGCGCGATGGGGCGCAAGTTCTGGCGCTTCTCTCTGGGCGGCATGCGCGACGAGGCCGAGATCAAGGGCCACCGCCGCACGTACGTGGGCGCCATGCCTGGTCGCATCCTGCAGGGCCTCAAGGCCTGTGGATCCAACAACCCGGTCATGCTGCTCGACGAGGTCGACAAGCTCGGCTCCGACTTCCGCGGCGACCCTTCCTCGGCGCTGCTCGAGGTCCTCGACCCGGAGCAGAACCAGGCCTTCAGCGACCACTACCTCGACGTTCCCTTCGACCTGTCGAAGGTCATGTTCCTCGCCACGGCCAACGTGCTGTCGCAGATCCCCGAGCCGCTGCGCGACCGCATGGAGGTGATCGAGATCCCCGGCTACCTGCTGGAGGAGAAGGTCGCCATCGCCTCGCGGCACCTGCTGCCGAAGCAGCTCGATCGCCACGGCCTGAAGCCGAAGCACCTGTCGGTCGCGGCTCCGGTGCTGCGCAAGCTCGTCCAGCTGTACACGCGCGAGGCGGGCGTGCGCGGCGTCGACAAGGTCATCCAGCGCCTGTGCCGCAAGGCGGCGCTGGCGGTGGCAAGGGGGCGCAAGGGGCCCGGTCGGCTCGGCCTCGCCGAGATGCAGAAGATGCTGGGCCGCCCGCGCTTCAAGCCCGAGGAGCGGCGCAAGGTGCGCCTTGCCGGCGTCGTGCAGGGCCTCGCATGGACGCCGGTGGGCGGCGACGTGCTGTACATCGAGGTGAGCGGCAGCAAGGGCAAGGGCTCCCTGCAGCTCACGGGCAGCCTCGGCGACGTGATGAGCGAGTCCGCCAAGCTCGCGCTCAGCTACCTGCGTGGCAACGCACAGCGCTTCGGCATCGACCTCGGTGCCCTGGCGGAGACCGACCTGCACCTGCACTTCCCTGCAGGCTCGATCCCGAAGGACGGCCCGTCCGCGGGCATCGCCATCGCCACGGCCTTCCTGAGCTGGCTGCGCAACGAGCCGGTGCCTGCCGACCTGGCGATGACGGGCGAACTCACGCTGGTGGGCGAGGTGCTGCCCATCGGCGGCGTGCGCGAGAAGGTGCTGGCGGCGCGAAACCTCGGCATCAAGCGCGTGATCCTGCCCAAGGGCAACGAGCCCGAGTGGTCCGAGCTCAAGCCCGAGCTGGTCCGGGGCCTGCGGGTCCACTTCGTGGACCGTTTCGACCAGGTCCGCGAGCTCGCGTTCGGGAAGGCTCGCTAGGCGCGCCGTTCGGGTGCGCCGTCATGCGGGCGCACAGGAGTTCGAGCGCGCGCGTGTGGAACATGCGCGCCGCGTCGGGCGATGCGTGCCCGGTCCGTCTCGCGATGTCCTCCCACGATCGGCCTTCGTACTCGCGCAGCAGCACGACCTCGCGGTGCGCGTCGTCAAGGCATGCCAGCGACTCCACGACGAGGTCCCTCGCCTCTTGCAGTGCGGCTGCCTGCAGCGGCGAGGGGTCCTCGTCCGCGACCTGCCGCACTGGGCGCGCCGGCTGGTCCACCGAGGATCCTGCGTCGAGGGCGACCTCGCGCGCGTGGTCCCGCGACTTCGCGTGCTGCCACGACGCACGGTCGGTGATCTGGTGCTCGACGATGGTGCCCATCCAGTGCACGAAGCTGTCCTCGCCCTGCAGGCGGAACTGGGGCAGCTTGCGCAGCGCCACGGCCATGCTGTCCTGCACGATGTCGGCGGCATCGAGGTCGCGTCGCAGTCCCGGTCCCAGCCTGCGCTCCGCGATCCTGCGGATGCGCTCGAAGTACCGGGTGAACAACTCCTCGAGGGCCGGGCGGTCACCTTGCTGTGCACAGCGCACGAGCTGTTCGAGCAGGTTGGGGGTCTCCGGTGCCGGATCCATGGGATCCAGTGTGTGTACGGAGCGCTGGCAAGGTCAATGCCGCACACTGCGCATGGGGCCTTGTGCGCAGCGCATGGCGGGCGCGCTGCCGCGGCATTCGTGGGCACCGTCAGCGCGTTGCGCGGCGGCGCGTGCCCGGCTTCGCGCCCCTCGCAGCCTTGCGGCGCAACCGGCTGGGTGCGGCCCACGAGCAGATGGGGCAGTGCGCGAGGTCGTGGCGCAGCGCCGGGCAGTGGCTGCGGCCGAAGTAGATGATCTGCAGGTGCAGCTTGTTCCAGGCCGACTCCGGGAAGGCGCGCCGCAGGTCCCGTTCGGTCCGCTCGACGGTCGTGCCCGGGCTCAGGCCCCAGCGCGCGGCCAGCCGGTGGATGTGGGTGTCGACCGGGAACGCGGGGACGCCGAAGGCCTGGCTCATCACCACCGAGGCGGTCTTGTGGCCGACGCCCGGCAGCCGCTCGAGAGCCTCCAGGTCTGCAGGCACCGTGCCGCCGTGCTCGCGCACCAGGATCTCGCTGAGTCCCTGCAATGCCCTGGCCTTCTGCGGCGAGAGCCCGCATGGACGGATCACCTCGCGGATGCGCTCGACGGACAGGCGGCTCATCGCCTGCGGGGTGGACGCGAGCGCGAACAGGGCCGGCGTCACCTGGTTGACGCGCGCATCGGTGCACTGGGCGGACAGCACCACCGCCACCAGCAGGGTGAACGGGTCGACGTGGTCGAGCGGCACCGGTACGTGGGGGTGCAGCTCGTCGAGGATGCGCTGGATGCGCGCGCACTTCTCGGAGCGCTTCATGCGGCGCAGTGTACGCCGCAGCGCGTGTCCGTCGGGCCGGCGAATCCGGGGCGGGGCGGGAACGCGCCCCTGCGTGTCGCTACGCTCCCGCCCGATGACGAAGCTGAATCCGATGCAGCGCTGGTTCGAGGCCCAGTGGGAACAGCGCGACGACGTGGTGTACGAGGGCTTGTTCGGCACGGAGGGACGCCGCGGTGTCCGCTCCACGCCCGCGTACTTCCGCCGCTTCAAGGGCGAGCCGCAGCACCCTGGCTGGCTCTACCACGGCGTCATCAGCGTCCCGCCCCAGCGCGGCCGCGCGCACTGGCTGCATGCAACGTCCGGCCTCAGCAATCCGTGGAACCTCGAGGCGCCGGGCCGCGATCCGTCCGGCCACTCGGGACTCGGCTTCGAGCTCTGCATGGCGACATCCGACGAGGCGCCCTGGGCCGTGGCCATGCTGCACCACCTGATGGCGTGGCAGCTGCTGGTGGCAACCGGCAGCGTGAAGGGCAGTCCGATGGACCGCGGCCAGCGCATCCCGCTCGGCGGACCCGTGAACGGCGATGCCGCCTGCAGGCTCACCTGGGCCCTGTGCGAGGAGCCGCCGTTCGCGCCCTCGTTCGAACTGGCCGCGGGCAAGGTCGACTGGCTGCTGCTGGTGGGCGTGACCGATGCCGAGGTCGAGTTCTGCCGCGCCATCGACCGCGAGTACGAGACGCTCGACGGCAAGGGCAGCGCCGGCCAGAACCGCCTCGTGCGGATGCTCGGCGAACAGGGCATCTGGCCGGTCACCGACCCGAGGCGCGACAGCATCGCAGGGCTCGATCCCGCGAAGGCCTAGTGCGCGCAGCGTGGCTGCGCGCGTCAGTGGTCCATGCCCCGTTCGATCTCGACGCCGGGTCCGGCGCGCTCGGGTTCGCGGATCGCATCCACCATGGCCATGGCCGTGGCCGATGGCTTGCCGCAGAACGGGATGAGCGCGAGCGCCACGGCAAAGTTCACCAGCATGCCGATGGTGCCGATGCCCTGCGGGCCGATGCCGAAGCACCACTTGGGCATCCCGAAGTAGACGGTGCCGAGGATGTAGGTGCCGGTGAAGAGGATGCCGCAGAGCATGCCTGCGACGGCCGGTACGGTGGTGATGCCGCGGTGGAAGATGCCCAGCACCAGCACCGGGAAGAAGCTCGATGCCGCGAGGCCGAAGGCGAAGGCCACGACCTGGGACACGAACCCCGGCGGGAAGATGCCCATCACGCCGGCGACCACGACGGCGATGCCGATGGTCATGCGGCTCACGCGCAACCGCTGCTGCTCGGATGCCTGCGGCCGCAGCATGCGGTAGTACAGGTCGTGAGCCACCGACGAGCTGATGACGAGCAGCAGTCCGGAAGCGGTGGAGAGCGCGGCAGCGAGCCCGCCTGCTGCCATGAGCGCGATCATCCAGGTGGCGAGGCCCGCCATCTCGGGCACCGCCAGCACCATGATGTCGGCATCGGGCGCGCCGAGGCCGCGTTGTTGCATGGCAGCACGGCCGTCCGCCCCCTTCTGCCCGGAGCTGTCGAGCCATTGCTGGTGCGCCGCGCGCAACTCGCCGAACTCGCGGGCCGGCATCGGGCCGATGCGGAACAGTTCGTTCTCCGCGACCTGCTTGCCGCCGTGGTACTCGAGCCTCCCGTCGCCGTCGTCGAGCCAGAGGATCAGGCCCGTGCGCTCCCAGTTGCGGTACCAGTCGGGCAGCTGCTCGGCCGTCTTGCCGTGCAGGCTGTCGATCATGTACCAGCGGGCAAAGGCGCCCGTGGCCGGCGCGGTGAGGTAGAGCGCGGCGATGAAAAGGAGCGCCCAGAAGCCGGACCAGCGCGCCGCACCCACGTTGCGCACGGTGTAGAAGCGCACGATCACGTGCGGCAGTCCTGCCGTGCCGACCATGAGCGCGAGCGCCGTGGTGAGCACGTTGACGAGGTCCCATTCGCCGAGGAACGGCGCCGTGTAGGGGGCGAACCCGAGGTCGGCCTGGATCTGGTCGAGCTTCTGCAGCAGCGGCACTCCCTGCCCGGCCAGTTCTGATCCCATGCCCACCTGCGGCAGCGAACTGCCGGTGAGCTGGATGCTGATGGCCACGGCGGGCACGAGGTAGGCGAGGATGAGCACCCAGTACTGGGCCACCTGCGTCCACGTGATGCCCTTCATGCCGCCGAGCGTCGCATAGACGAACACGATGGCCATGCCGAACACCACGCCCACGTTGACGTCGACCTCGAGGAAACGGGCGAACACGATGCCCACGCCGCGCATCTGGCCGGCCACGTAGGTGAAGCTGATGAACAGTGCGCACAAGAGCGCGGCAAGGCGCGCCACGCCCGACTCGAAGCGGTCGCCGACGAAGTCCGGCACCGTGTAGTGGCCGAACTTGCGCAGGTAGGGAGCGAGCAGCAGCGCCAGCAGCACGAAGCCACCGGTCCATCCCATCAGGTAGACGCCGCCTGCGTAGCCGAGGAACGAGATCATCCCCGCCATCGACAGGAAGGAGGCCGCGCTCATCCAGTCGGCAGCGGTGGCCATGCCGTTGGCGACGGCAGGCACGCCGCGACCCGCCACGAAGAAACCGCGCGTGTCGCGCACGCGCGACCGCCACGCGATGAAGAGATACAGCCCGAAGGTGATGCCGACGAGCGTGAAGGTCCAGGCCTGGAGGCTCATGCGGGATTTGTCTCCGCGGCGATGCGCTCGAGGTCGGCATGGTGCCTGCGGTCGAGGCGCGCCATCAGCAGCGCGTAGGCGAACACCAGCAGCACGAAACCGATCACCGAGCCCTGCTGCGCGAACCAGAAGCCGAGCGGGAAGCCGCCGAGGTGGAACTCGTTGAGTTGGGCAGCGAACAGCACGCCGCAGCCGAGGCCGAGCGCAGCCCAGAGTGCGAGCAGCACGAGCACGATGCGCACGTTCGCGCGCCAGTAGGTGCGCGTGGCGGCCACCACGCGGGGATCCGACGCGTCGATGCCGGGAGGCAGGGGCTTCTTGGCCATGGCAGGAGGATGCCAGACGGCCCGTGCAAAGGCACCATGCGTGGGTGCCGCTTCGCTCCTTCCCCTGCATGCGCCCGCCGGGCACACTCGGCCCCATGGCAACCACGGCAGGCCACGAAGCGACCACCGGGCTGCCGGTCGTCTGCCTGCCGGGACTGCAGCTGCACGCGATCACGCGCGCGCGCTGCGTGGCGTTCGTGATGGGGGAACTCGGTGCCGGCCGCGGGGGAGCGATCGTCACGCCCAACCTCGACCACCTGCGAAGGCTGCAGCGCGACGCGTCCTTCCGCGCCCTCTACGAGGCGTCGCGGTTGCGCGTCGCCTCGTAGAGGGCGCGGAAGGATGCATCGCGCTGCAGCCTTCGCAGGTGGTCCAGGTTGGGCGTGACGATCGCTCCCCCGCGGCCGGCACCGAGTTCCCCCATCACGAACGCCACGCAGCGCGCGCGCGTGATCGCGTGCAGCTGCAGTC
>JBEATZ010000488.1:0-4603 GCA_041161695.1 Planctomycetota bacterium
ATCCCCGAGGGCGCGAAGGTCCACGACCTCGGCAGCGCCGTGATCACGCCCGGCCTCGTCGACGCGAGCTGGCAGCGCACGGGCTCCCCCGAGGACCGCAACGAGCAGTCCAGCGAGGTCACGCCGCACATGCGCGCGATCGATGCCTGGGACCCGCTCGACCCGCAGGTCGTGCGCGCCCGCAAGGGCGGTGTCACCACCCTGCACCACACGCCGGGCAACCGCGCGGTGATCGGCGGCCTGGGCGTCGTGGTGAAGACCACGCCGGCATCGGCGCCGACCACCCTGCTCAAGGACGACGTCTCGCTGCGCATCACCATGGGCGCCGAGCCCTCGATGGGCAACCGCGCGATCCGCGGCGGCTCGGTCGACTCGATCTACTACCGCCGCCCCACCACGCGCATGGGCGTCGTCTGGGAGGTGCGCCGCGCGTTCAGCAAGGCGCAGGACTACCAGCAGCGCACCATCGCCGAGGGCTCGCCTGCCGATCCCGCGATGGAGGTGCTGGTGCGCGCGTTGCAGGGCAAGGTGACCGTGATCACCACGGCGCGCGCCGAGCAGGACATCCGCACCGCACTGCGGCTCGCAGACGAGTTCGGCTACAAGACCGCCATCGACGAGGGCGTGGAGTCGCACGTGATGGCCGAGGAACTGGCCGCAGCCGGCGCGACCGTCATGGTGGGCGCCCCCAGCGCCGACCGCGTGAGCGGCGCCGGCGGCAGCGACGGCGCCGAGCCGCGCTGGAGCACGCTCTCGCGCCTCGCGACCGCGGGCGTTCCCTTCGTCGTCACCACCGGCGGCAACGCCGCCGCACTCCCCCTCGCCCAGGAGGCCATGTTCGCGGTGCGCTTCGGGCTCACGCCCGAGCTCGCGCTCGATGCCGTGACCCTGCGCCCGGCGCGGCTCCTCGGCGTCGACGACCGGGTCGGCTCGCTCGCACCCGGCAAGGACGCGGACTTCGTGATCTGGAGCACCGACCCGTTCGACCCCACCGCGGTCGCAACGGCTGTGCACGTCAACGGCACTCGCATTCAGGACTGAAGATGAACAAGCACCTCATCGGAGCCGCCATCGCGGCTGCACTCTCACTGTCCCTCGCGGCCCAGGACACCGTCTTCGTGAAGGGCGGGAAGGTCGTCACCGTGAGCGGCCCCGTGATCGAGAACGGCGTCGTCGCGATCGCCAACGGCAGGATCACCAAGGTCGGCCCCGCCGACCAGGTCGAGGTGCCGTGGGACGCGCAGGTCATCGACGCGACGGGCAAGGTGGTGATGCCCACCTGGGTGCTCGCCCACTCGCAGGGCAGCCTGCGCAGCGCCAACGAGAACATGCAGAACGTGCCCTACGTGTCGGTTGCGGACGCAATCGACCCTTCCAGCACGTTCTTCGAGGACTGCCTGCGCAACGGCGTGGGCACGATCCACATCCTGCCCGGCAACGCCACGCTGCTGGGCGGCATCGGCATGATCGTGCGCCCTGCGGGCAGGACGGTCGAGGACATGGCGGTCCGCACCCGCACCGGCCTCAAGCTGTCGTTGCAGGCGCAGGGCGGCGCACGGCTGCAGCAAGTGCGCAGGATGCGGCGCGCGCTGGAGGAGATCCGCGAGTACCTCGCGGACTTCGACCGCCGCAAGGCCGAGTTCGACAAGGAGAAGGCCGCAGGCGCGATCCCTGCCGACAAGCAGTGGACCGAGGAGTACGACCGGCTGAAGAAGCCGGGCATCGACCTCGTGCAGAAGAAGCTCAAGGGCTGGATGTACGTGCCGTCTTCGGCCGAGGTCGACGAGGCGCTGCGCCTCGCCGAGGAGCTCGAGCTCGCCATCGTCGTCGGCCAGGACGTCGAGAAGGCCGCATCGAAGCTGGCGCGCTTCAAGGCGCCGGTCGTACTCGATGAGAACCTCGAGTACTGGACGCGCGACGAGGAGACGGAAGCCGAGCGCAAGGTGTGCACCGCCAAGGTGCTGGCCGACGCAGGCGTGGGCTTCGCGCTGAGCCTCGGCGCCGGCGGTCCCACCAGCTACCCGTGGTGGCAGCTCGCCACGTGCGTGCGCAACGGCGTCGACCGCAAGGTCGCCATCGAGTCGCTCACGACGGTCCCCGCACAGATGCTGGGCATTGGCGACGACGTCGGCTCGATCAGCGAGGGCAAGTTCGGCAACCTGCAGATCCTCAGCGGCGACCCGCTCGCGGCCACCACGTGGGTCGAGACCGTGCTGCTCGAGGGCAAGGTCGCCTACGAGCGCAGCAAGGACCAGCGCCTGCAGTACCTGCTGAAGGCGCCGGAACCCGCTCCCGCCAAGCCGGCGAACACCGGCAACGGGGGGGACTGAACATGGCGCCAAGGCTGTTCACGGCCCTGTGCGCCTCGCTGCTGCTCGCGGCCATCGTGCCCGGGCAGGACGCGCTTCCGCAGGGTGAGTTCGTCGTGCGTTGCGGCAAGGCCTTCCTCGGCGAGGGCCGCATCGTCGAGAACGTCTGGATCACGGTCCGCAACGGCAAGGTCGCCGCGGTGAGCGCAGAGCGCCCCGCCGGCAACCTGCCGGTGCTCGACGCACGCGACAAGGTGGTGATGCCGGGCATCGTCGCCGCGGACAGTCGCATCGTGCCTGCGCGCGACGACGCCTACAACGTCACGCCCGACGTGATGGCGGTCGACGGCTTCGACTTCCAGCGCCGGCAGAAGGACGCCCTGGCGGGCGGCGTGACCACGGCATACCTGTCGCCCGGCCGCGAACGCCTCGTCTCCGGTCAGGGTGCAGTCGTGAAGCTGCACGGCGACGACATGGTCGCGCGCGTGCTGCGCGACAGTGCCAGCCTGCGCGTCAACCTCGGCGACGGCGCCACCAAGGCGCCGCGCGTCTTCGAACCGGATCCCGACCCGACCAGCGACGACCCGTTGCTGCCTGCACGCGTGCAGGTGCCCACGGCGCGCATCAGCGTGCTCGCGGAACTGCGCCGGTTGTTCGCGGATGCCGCCAGCGGCGTCGACGAGAAGCTCGTCGGTCCCGGCGCACCCGAGACGCGCTACGACGAGTCCGCACTGGCACAGGTGCTGGCGAAGAAGCTGCCGCTGCGCGTGGGCGCGACCACGGCACAGGAGGTCCGCCAGGCCCTCCAGCTCCAGCGCGAGCTGGGCTGCACGATGGTGCTCGAGGACCCGGTCGAGTTCGCGAACCTCGCGGCCATGGCCGCCAACCAGGCCGTCGGCGCGGTGTTCCGCTCCCCCATCGGCCCGGGCAGCCGCAGCAGCGGCGGCGAGGTCAAGGACGACAAGACACCGCGCGCCGACCTCTCCCTGCCGGCCAAGGCGGCAGCTGCGGGCGTGAGCTTCGCACTCGCGCCGTCTGCCGGCAGTTCGCTCCGCGACTACCTGCTCGCGGCCGGCCTCGCCGTGCGCGGCGGCCTCGCTCCCGATGCGGCGCTGCGCGCCATCACCGGCGATGCCGCGAAGCTGCTGGGCGTGGCCGATCGCGTCGGCACCCTCGCGCCTGGCAAGGACGCCGACCTCGTGCTGCTGAGCGGTGACCCGCTGGCGATCGGCACGATGGTCGAGGCCACGTGGGTGGACGGCACGCTGGCCTTCCGCCGCGAGAGTTCGACCGACGTGCTGGCGATCCGCGCCGGCCGCATCATGGACGGCGAGGGCCGTGTCTACCGCAACGGCGTGGTGCTCGTGGGCGACGGCGTGATCAAGGCCGTGGGCGAGGACCTCGCGATCCCCTACGGCGCCCGCATCCTCGACCTGCCCGACGGCGTGATGACGCCCGGCTTCGTCGATGCATTCAGCCACCTCGGGCTCGCCGGCGACGGCACGGGCGTGCCACAGGGCGCGGCCAACCAGCCGGTGGCCGACGTGATCGACCCTGCGGATCCCATGCTGGCCGCAGCCGCGGCCGCGGGCCTCACCACGGTGCTGGTGAGCGGCAAGGACGGCGGCCCCGTGGCGGGTCGCATCGCCGCCGTGAAAACGGGCGGCGGGGACCGCAGCAAGCGCGTGCTGCGCGCGGTGGCGGGCCAGCGGTTCCAGGTGGACGGCATCGGTCCCGATGCCGCACGCGGGGTCACCGAGGCGCTCGAGCGCGGCCGCAGGTACTCGCAGCAGTGGAAGGACTACGAGAAGGCGCTCGCCGACTTCAAGGCCGGCAAGGCCGTGCAGCAGCAGGCTCCGGAGCCCACGCCCGCGCCTGCCGCAGCAGCCCCGGCCGAGGACCCGGTCTCCGGCACGTGGGAGGCGACGCTCGACATCCAGGGCCGCTTCCAGATCAAGTTCGTGCTGGAGCTCAAGCTCGACGGCACCAAGGTCACCGGTACCACGAAGGCGAGCTTCGGTGGACGCGACAGCCCGGCTCAGGAGATCGAGAGCGGTTCGTTCGAGAACGGCGAGCTCAAGATCAGCCTGCGCATGGGTGGCGGTGGCGGCCAGTCGGCGCGCCTCGAGGGGAAGATCGAGAACGACACCTTCACCGGCAAGCTCGTGGGCGGCATGGGCGAGCAGGAGCTCACCGGCACGCGCACGGCCAAGGGGCAGGGCGGTCCTGCCCCGGGCCCGGGCGGGGCGGCCCAGCCCGCGGCGGGGGCGCCCCAGAAGCCCGAGGTCGACGCC
>JBEATZ010000013.1:0-11880 GCA_041161695.1 Planctomycetota bacterium
GCGCTACAGCGCTGCCGTCGAACAGGCACAGGGCCTCGCGCTGGTGGGCGCCGAGCCGGAGCAGCTGCTGGCCGGGCATCCCGAACTCGTCTTCACCGACCCGTTCACGCGCGCCGAGACGCGGCAACTGCTGCAGTCGTGCGGCGTGCGCGTCGTACAGACGCCCGACATCGCCTCGCTCGACGACGTGGCGCGCAGCATCCGCGCGATCGGCACGGCTGCAGGCCTCACCGATGCCGCCGAGGCGCTGGTCGCCCGCATGCGCAGCCGCGAGGCCGAGCTGCGTGCCGACGCGCCCGCGCGCTCCTCGTGGCGCCTGCTCACCATCGACGGCGGCTACCACTCCTTCGGCAGCGGCTCGCTGGTGGACGAACTCATCCGCATCTCTGGCGCGCGCAACCTCGCGGCAGAACATGGCGTGCGCGCGTTCCGCCGCCTCGATGCCGAGGAGCTGCTCGGCTGGGACCCCGATGTACTCGTCGTGGGCGGCACGCCGGGCAAGGAAGCCGAGGAGCTAGCGTGGATGCGCCAGGATCCCGCGCTCGCGCTGCTGCGCTGCGTGCAGCAGGGCCGCGTGGTCTGCATCCCCGGCGCGCTGCTCTCTTCCACCTCGCACCATGCGCTCGAGGCGGCTGCATGCCTCGGCCGCGCCCTCGACCAGTGGGGCAGGCCGTGAGCCGCAGGCGCGCAGCTCCCGTGCTCGCAGTCCTCGCACTGCTCGCGGTCGCAGCTGCCGTAGTGCACCTCGTGGTCGCGCGGCAGGGACCTGAGGCGGCTGCCGTGCTGCAGCACCTGCTCGCGATGCTGGGCATGGCCGAACCGCTCGGCGGCCCCGACGGCTTCGTGGTGGGCACCATCCGGCTGCCGCGCCTGTTGTGCGCGCTCGCCGGCGGCGCCTCCCTGGGCCTTGCGGGCGCGGTGATGCAGGCCGTGTTCCGCAACCCGCTCGCCTCGCCGGACGTGGTGGGCACTGCAGCGGGCAGCGCGCTCGGCGGCGCCACGGCCATCGTGCTCGGCTGGGCCACGGCCTCGGTGCTGGCAGTGCCCCTGCTGTCGATGGCAGGCGCCGTGCTCGTCACCACGCTCGTGTTCGGGCTCGCCGGCGGCGGCACGCGCTTCTCGGTGACGGCACTGCTGCTCGCGGGCATCGCCATGAACACCTTCACAGGCGCGCTCACCTCGTTCGTGGTGACGTTCCGCTTCGACAACTACACGGCGAGCTCCTCGGTGTTGTTCTGGCTGATGGGCGGGCTCGATGCACGCACGTGGGATCACGTGGCCATCACCGGCGGCGGGATGGTTGTCTTCGCGCTGCTGCTGCTGCCCTTCGTGCGCGACCTCGACGTGCTCACGCTGCAGGACGAGACCGTGCACAGCCTCGGCGTCGACGCCACGCGCACGCGCAGACTGCTGCTGCTGTTCGCCTGCGGTCTCACGGCGACCACCGTGGCGAACACCGGCGGCATCGCCTTCATCGGCCTCGTGGTTCCGCACATGGCCCGGCTGCTGGTGGGGCCGGTGCACCGCGTGCTGCTGCCCGCCTCCGCGCTGCTGGGCGCGCTGCTGCTGGTGCTCGCCGACTTCGCGTGCCGCATGGCGCCGCCCGACGCCAACCTGCGCCTCGGCGTGATCACCAGCGCGATCGGCGCACCCTACTTCCTCTACCTGCTCGCACGGCACCGCCGCGGGGAGTCGCTGCGATGACGCTGCGCTGCCAGGGCCTGCGCCTCGCGCACGGCACGCACACGGTGCTCGACGGCATCGACCTCGAACTCCAGCAGGGCGCGGTGACGCTGCTCGCGGGCCGCAACGGCTCGGGCAAGTCCACGTTGCTGCGCGTGCTGTGCGGCCTCGTCGCGCCGCTGCAGGGCAGCGTGTCGCTCGACGGCAGGCCGCTCGGTTCGATCGCACCGCGCGAGCGCGCCCTGCGGCTCGGCCTCGTGCCGCAGCAGGTCGACTGCCCGTTCGAGTTCACGGGCCGCGAGCTGGTCGAACTCGGCCGCCACCCGCACCGAGGCGCGTTTGCCGCGCCCACGGCCGCAGACCGGCATGCCGTCGACGAGGCCATCCGCGCCGTCGACGCCGCGTCGTTTGCCGACCGGCCGGTCACCACGCTGAGCGGCGGTGAACTGCGCCGCATCGCCATCGCGCGCGCGCTCGCCACCGAGGCCTCGATCCTGCTGCTCGACGAGCCCACCGCCAACCTCGATGCCGAGCACGCACTGCAGCTCACGGTGCTGCTCGGCGCGCTCGCAGCGCGCGGCGCGACGCTGCTGGTGGCGTCGCACGACCTCAACCTGCTCGGGCCGTGCGCGCGCGAACTGTTGTTGCTGCACGAGGGCCGCATCGCCCGCCGGGGTGCGCCGGAGCAGGTGCTCACCGAGGAAGCAGTCGAGCAGGTGTTCGGCGTGCGCATCCGCGCGCCCAGCGGCTTCTTCCCGCGCGACTTCCGCCCGCGCGACGCCTGAGGCTCGGAACCGCGCTCAGCGCCCGGCGGGGAACTGCGACTCGTCGATGCGGAAGCGCTCGAAGTGCGCCCGGATGTCGTCGGGGATCGTGCGCTTGCCGATCGTCGCCATCGACACGGCCGCGGTGGTGATGCGCATGCGGCACAGCACCTCGGCACTGCCCGCGCGCGTCATCCAGTAGCCGAACTCCACCGACGAGGTACCGATGCGCAGCACGCCGAGGTGCACCTCCAGCTCGTCGCCGAAGCGGATCGGCCGGAAGAAGTCCGACTCGAGGTGCACGGCCGGGAAGCCGAGGTCGCGCTGTTGCATGAGGACCGCGTAGCTCGTGCCCGCGCCGTCGGTCCACCAGTCCTCGAACGCGCAGTGGCAGAGGTGCAGCAGCTTGGGGAAGTACGCGACGCCGGCGTGGTCGATGTCCCCGAAGCGGAAGCGGTAGGTGCGCGAGAACGCCATCGGCGGCGGCTCAGCTGCCCGCACTCATGCTCTTCGCCGGCTGCTCGTCGTCCTCGCGGCTCGAGTTGCGGTCGCACCACGCGTAGAGGCCGGCCACGTCGCGCGGCAGGTCAGGGTAGCGCTCCAGCTGGGCGAGCAGCACGTCGACCGTCGCATGGCAGTCGACCTCGGCTGCATGGGCGCCCTCGAGCTCGCGCCCGCAGTAGTGGCGCACGGCGGCGCCGAGGTTGCGCGGGCCCATGAGGAAGCGGTCCCAGCCCGTCTCCTTGGCGTGGAAGATCACCTTCGCGTCCACCTGCGCACGGCCCTTCATGTCGAAGGCGATGCCGTGCCGCTTGCACTCGGCCAGCCACAGCGGCACGTCGTAGGAGATCGAGTTGAAGCCGGCGAGGTCGCAGTCGGCGAGGAACGCGGCGAGCTTGTCGCCCACCTTCTTGAGGGGCGGACCCCAGAACAGCCCGGTGGCGTCCATGGTGTGGATGCCGGTGACCTTGGTGGCGGCCTTGCTCACCTCCATGCCCGGATTCACCCGCTGTACGAGCGCCTCGCGGTTGCCGTCCGGGTGCACCTTCACGAACGCGAGTTCGCAGATCCGGTCCTGCAGGACGTTCAGGCCCGTGGTTTCGAAGTCGATGAAGACGAGGGGACGGGAGAGACGGAGCAGCATGGAGGGTCCTCGGGCACCGCCGAGCTGGTGGGCTCGCTGACCGCGCGGTGCCTGCGCGTTCGGATTCTGCCCCCGGGTCCGGGCGGGGCAAGGTGCGAAGTGCGCTTATCGCCAGCGCGCGAGCAAGGGCGCGAGCTGCGCGCGCCAGCCTGCGGCATCGGGCCCTGCGGCGCCGAGCGCGCGGAACGCAGCATCCCAGTCGAGCCGGTCGTCCGCGGGCACGACCTGATCGATGCGCGGGAGCAACTGTTCGTCCTCCAGGTCCGCCGTGCGGAGCACGCGGGCCGCGTAGTGGCGAGCTGTCGCCACGAAGGATGCGCGCTCCTCGGCCGTGAGGTCGCCGTGCGGCTCCCAGAACAGGATGAGTGCGTGCAGGAGCTGAGTCGCTTCCTCCTGGGCCGCGAGCAGTTCGCCCGCGAGTTCCGCCTGCGCGTCGCTGCCGTGGACGGCGAGTGCAGGGAGCACCACCTCGGCTTCCTTGCGGCAGTGCACGGCGCTCACGAAGTCGCGGAAGAACCGCAGCAGCAGCGCGCAGTCGGCACCGGGGAAGCTGCCCCCGCCCTCGACGTGGCCTGCGATCGACCCAAGGGCCGCGATCCCCTCCCGGAGGAGATCGTGCTCGGCGCGCAGGCTGGCGGTGGCGGAACGCATGGCGGCTGGGGACTCTGCAGGCGCACGGGAACCCCCCGCCGGGGAGGGATTTTCGATCCGGGGCCGGCGGGACGGGCCGCAGACCCACTCCGCGTTGTGGAGAAAATCTGGAAGATTCGTTTGGCGTTTGGCGAACAGGTCCCTAACCTACCAAACGAAACCCGAATCCGAGGTGTTCCCCATGCAGTTCGCACCGACCCAGATCGCTTCCTCCCCTCGTACCGCTGGCCGTTCGACCCGCCGCCGCTCCGAGACCGCGAGCCGGCAGTTGGCCCTCTTCGGCGATGGCACCCCTGCCCTGCCGCTCACCTCGTCCACCCGGCGCATGGTGCTGGACACGAAGCCCTCGGCGGCCCCTGCGGTACCCGTTCCTGCGGCGGCGGTGCTCCCCGTGCTGCAGGCACCGCGGACCCAGGTGCGGGTGCTGCCGGTGGTGCGCCCCAGCGCCGTGGCCGTCGTGGCACCGCTGCCCGCCACCCAGCCTGCGGTCCCGGCCGCCGGGCAGCCCCCGGTGGGCCAGGTGCTCACGGCCGAGGACGAGCTGTGGCAGCCCCTGACCGGCGTGCAGAAGCTGCTGGAGATCGGCGGCGCGAGCCTGCTCATGGTGGCCTGCGTGGCCCTCGCGATCTTCTGGTGAGGCGCACGCACTTTCTGCCGGGCCGTGTTGGCGTGTCCGGTGCCTGTTCGCCAAACTTCCCCCAAACCTGAGAGGGCCTGCCATGGAACTGATGCTCACGGAAAAGCAGATCAACGTGCTGCGCTTCTTCCGCGACTACCGCAAGGAGCACGGGATCGCCCCGACGCTCGAGGAAGCCGCCGAGGCGCTGGGCGTGAGCAAGATCACGATCCACGAGCACCTCAACCAGCTGACCCGCAAGGGGGCAATCCACCGCGACAAAGCCAAGGCCCGGGCGGTGGCCATCCTGTGGGACCCGGATGCGGAGGAGACCGCGGCGGCAAGCATGCCCTCGCTGCCGATCCTCGGGATGATTGCGGCAGGACGCCCGATCGAGGCCCTCGAGGACCGCGAGGACGTGCGCCTCGGCGAACTCGTGCCCACGGGCGAGGACATCTACCTGCTGCGCGTGCGCGGCAAGTCGATGATCGAGGACCACATCGACGACGGCGACCTCGTGGTGATCGAGCGCCGCGAGACCGCGCGCGACGGTGAGATCGTGGTGGCCGTGTTGGAGGACGAGGAAGCAACCCTCAAGCGCTTCTACCGCGAGCGCAACGGCATGATCCGCCTGCAGCCCGCCAACTCCTCGATGGAGCCCATCTACACCAGCCAGGTGCAGGTGCGCGGCGTGGTGCGCGGCGTGATCCGCCGCTTCCGCTGAGGCCGCACCCGAGCCCATGGGTGCATGCGGTGGCGACGGCAGCGACTCCAACCCGCACGGTGACGGCACACCGCGCGGCGAGGAGTCGCCCCCGAGCAAGCCGCCCGGCTGCCTCCAGCGCGGGCCCTTCGTGCAGCACCTGCAGCCCGGCAAGCATGCGTGGTGCCGCTGCACCCGCAGCAGCAGCTACCCGCTGTGCGACGGCACGCACCGCGGCACTGACGTGACCCCGCTCAAGATCGTGGTCGACCAACCGCGCACGGTGGCCTGGTGTGCCTGCGGGCGCACGCAGGCGGCGCCGTTCTGCGACGGCTCCCACGCGCGCAGCGCGGACAGCTGAGCCTCAGGCTTCCGCGGCGTTGCCGTCGCACAGCCACTGGCTACGCAGCGCGCATGCTGCCGGCGTGGCATCCGGGTCGAACTCGAGCATCGGCACGCCGAACGGGTGCTCCACTGGCACCAAGGACACTTCCTGCAGCAGCCCGCGTGTGGCCGTGATGGCGCGCAGTGGCTTGCCGATCTCGGCAACCGACTGCACCACGGCGTTGAAGTTGCTGGTCGTGACGCGGATGCCCTGCAGGGCGATGAGTTCGTCGCCCGGTGCGATACCTGATTCCCACGCCGGGCTGCCGTCGTAGACGAAGGCGATGGTCGGGCTGTCCGTCCGGAGGGAGAAGCCCAGCCACGGCTTGTTGCGCTCCCGGTGGACGAGGCGCAGGCCGAGCGCACGCAGCACTGACGGGAAGTCGGGGTCGAGTCCGCGGTCGACGAGCGCGGTCAGCAGGCCCGAGAGGTCGCCGCCCACGGCAAGCGCCCGTTCCACGTCGGCGCGCGTGTAGCCACGGCCCTGCTGGAAGGTCGACGCGTAGAGCGCGCGCATCACGTCGTCGAGCGACTTTGCACCGCTCGTCGCGCTGCGGATCGCGAAGTCGAGGCACAGTGCCGCGATCGCACCGTTGCCGTAGTAGTTCTGGCTGGAGTTGCGCGTGTTCTCGTCGGGACGGTAGAGGCGGATCCACGCGTCGAAGCTGGAGTCCGACAGCGAGTAGCCGTGTCGCCCTGGCGCGCTGAAGAGGTTGGTGAACGTGCGCGACAGCGTGTCGAGGTACTCCTGCACCGAGTGCACGTCTGCACGCCTGCAGATCAGGTCGTCGTAGTAGGCCGTGAAGCCCTCGGCGAGCCACAGCATCTGCGTGTGGTTCTCGTTCTCGTAGTCGTAGTCCCAGAACTCCGCAGGCCGCATGCGCTTCACGTTCCACACGTGGAAGTGCTCGTGTGCCGCCAGCGAGACGAACTCGCGGTAGTCGCGACCGCCGCGCAGGTCGGTGCGCGCGCCCAGCAGCGTGGTGGAGTCGGTGTGCTCGAGCCCGCCGTGCCCCTCGTCGCTGAAGAGGCAGAGGAAGAGGTACTGGTCGTAGGGCAGCGTGCCGCCGAACACCGCGGCATTGCGCTCGACGACCGCGGTCAGGTCCTCGACGAGCCGCTGCGGCGGCCGCACGGGACCGAGTCCGTCGAACACGGCTGCATGCGGGACGCCCAGCACGGTCCACTCGCGCCGCACGAGGTTGCTGCCCGCGAGCACGGGCGTGTCGACGGCATGGTCGAGGTCGCGCGCCACGTAGACCTGGCAGTCCGACGTCGCCGCCGGTCCGTTCGCGCGCGGCAGCGTGGTGGCCACCTGCCATCCCGCCGGGTGCCGCACGGCGATGCGCGCCTCGCGCCGCGGACAGCCGAGCGGCCACAGCAGCACGCAGGCGTGGTTCCAGTAGGCGTGCTCGGTGGTGAGGTCGGCGGTACGCACCGAGAGTTCGTGGGCGTAGACGGTGTAGGCGACGCGCACCCGCTTCGTGCCCTCGGGCAGGGACACGGCGAAGCGGTTCTTCGCCACCTTGGCGCACGCGAGCGGTGCCCCGGTCGCGGCATCGAAGGCCTCGACGGCGCTCAGGTGCCGCGCGTACTCGCGGATCAGGTAGCTGCCCGGGGTCCAGGTCGGCAGGAAGAGCCGCGCCTCGGCCGGGCCGGATCCCTCGGGCAGGCCCAGGGCCGTACGGTCGGCTTCGAGGGTGACGCCGATCCTGCGCCTGCCCGGCTGACGCACGTCGAGGGTGTACTGGAGGACGGCCACGGCAGCAGGGAAGTTGGCACGCCCGAGAGGATTCGAACCTCTGACCTTCGGCTCCGGAGGCCGACGCTCTATCCAGCTGAGCTACGGGCGCAGGCGAGCGAACGTTCTTAGCCGAGGGGGAAGGGGCGGACAACCATGCGTGCGGCATTCGGGTGGGCATCGACGCAGGCCGCGATCGCCGCGGAGCTTGCGCGCGCGACACGGTCTGCCGCGCATGCTGCTGGCGGCGCTTTGCGCTGCCGGCGCGGCGCAGGTTCGTGGCGGTTCGGCACTCGGGCCGAATCGGGCACCGGTTGCCACGTTGGGCATCTGTTGGTTGAATCGCACGTCCCCCCTCGAATCGCCACGGCAACCCGAAACCGCCCCTACCACGCGGACTATCAGGGTGCCTAGCCCTGCACACCCCTCCATGGCAACGAAGGTCTCCACGTGCCTGCTTGCTGCGTCGGCGCTGAGCGCGCTGCTGCTGCTCGGCACCCAGACCGAACCTGGGGCGCTTGGCAACCTCGGCATGCAGCTCGCCGCGGATCCGCGCGACCCGCTCGCGGACAGCGACAACGACATGCTGCCGGACGACGTGGAGTGGGCCGTGCTCACCAACCACCAGCAGGCGGACACGGACCACGACGGCCACGGCGACTTCGTCGAGGTCGTCACCCACGGCCAGCCGCGGCGCCCCACGGGTCCCATCGTGCAGGACCACGAGATGCGCGTGGTGGTCACCTCGGTGCCCAACACGCAGGGTGAGCAGACGTGGCTGCACCTCATGTTCCGGCTGATGGGGGAGCCGTCGCTGATGACGTCCTTCCAGCCGTGGGTCCACGTGCCCGGCTACCCGCTGATGAGCCTCGACATCCTGTCCGCGGGCTCGATCCACATGCGGTCGCGCGATGTCGCGGGTGAAGGGCGCTGGTACGTGCTGTCGATGCCGCTCACCTCGACCGCGGTGCTGCAGCACCTCGTACCCTGCACGCTCGGTGCCGATGCGACCATCGGCGGGCGTGCGATCCGCACCGGCACCAAGCTCTTCGACCTGCGCGGCACCATTGCCACCATGGTTCCCTCCGGATCGCGCTTCGCCGTGCAGAGCATTGCCGCGGTGCGGCCCTTCGCCGGCGGCGGCTCCAACAAGATCTGCCTGCTCGAACTCAACGAGGCCGGCGATTCGCCGCAGGGCACCATCTACCAGGTGGTCGACGCCGAGTGCGATGACTGCAACGACCTGGAGTGCGGCGTGAGCTGTCCCGAGACCGTCGGCTGGACCTTTGTCCTGCCCGGTGGCGTGACCACGATCACCGGCGGCTGAGTCCGGGACATGGTCGCCCGAACACCCGGTGGGAGCAGCGGTTGTGACCGTCCGCCGGGAGAGGGTGCGAGGGAACCTGCACCTGCCGTGCAGCGTCGGAAGGGCATGGAACTGCTGCGCGACCCGGACGCCGAGCTGATCGCCGCCTGCAGGCAGGTCGACAGCGATGCCTTCGAGCAGGCCTTCGAGCAGTTGTTCCTGAAGTACCGCGACCGCGTGCACGCGATCGCATACCGCATCACGGGTTCGACCGTCGACGCGATGGACGTGGTGCAGGAGAGCTTCAGCCTGCTGTTCCGCAAGCTGGACTCCTTCCGTTGCGACTCGCTGTTCAGCACCTGGCTGTTCCGCATGGTGGTGAACTGCTCGATCGACCACCGCCGCCGCGAACGCACCCGCAGCGGCGCCAAGTACCTCGGCACCCGCCATGCCTTCGATGCCATGGCCGACGAGCCCATGGATCCCGGCGACGGGCCCGACCGCCACAGCGTCGTGCGCGAGACCGGCGACCAGGTGCAGCAGGCGATCCAGATGCTGAGCCCCAAGCTGCGCGCGATCCTCGCCCTGCGCTACCTCGAGGAGATGAGCTACGAGGAGATCGCCGCGACCCTCTCCATCTCGCTCGGCACCGTGAAGTCGCGCCTCGCGCGCGCACACCTTGCCATGGAGAAGGTGCTGCGCGAGTCGTTCCCGGCGCTGCGCCCCGCGGATGCCGCGCGCGCCGCAGGGGAGGAGATGGCATGAGCCAGCCCGCCCCCGGCAAGCCTGCGTGGCGCGATTGCCTCGGCTTCCTCCGCGAACTCGAGGCCCATGCCACGGCAACCGAGGAACCTGCCCATGCGCGCCAGTGCGGCTCGTGCGCCCAGCGCCTTGCCAGCGCCCGCGCGCAGGTGCTCTGGCTGCGCGGCGCCCTCGCGGTGAAGCCGCCCGCGGAACTCCACCGCAGGGAGGTGTTCGAGGGCGTGATCGACCACGCGCTGGCTGCGCTCGAACAGGATTCGGCAGCAGGCCAGCTGCTCGCGCACGAACTGCGCGGGCCTGCGCTGCCGCGCCATGCCGAGGTGGAGATCGCGGAGCCGCCCTCGCCCCTGCGCGAGACGCTCGGTGCAGCGCCCGATGCGCCCGCCTGGCTGTGGGCGCGCGTGCGCGCCGACCTGCACACCGCGAGCGTGGAGCGCGGGGCCGCCACCGTGTCGCACGCGCGGCTCGCGAGCCGCCGCCGTCTCGCCGCCCTTGCCGCCGGCGTGCTGGTGGCCGGCGTCGCCTCGGCCATCCTGCTGCGCGAATCCGCAGATCGACCGGTTTCGGGGGGAACCTACGACTCGGTCGAAATCGTCTTGGAGCGTGTGGCCGAGGTTCCGACCGCGGTCGACTGCGCACCCGTTGCGATCCTCCGTCAGGGAGGCAGCGGGTGACCGGTCCGGCGCCTGCGGCCGACTCCCGACTGTCGTTCCAAGTTTTTGTCTGGTAGCGTCTTCCGCCCGATTCTCCGATGACTCCCACCTCGAACAGCCTGCAGCTGACGGCGCGCGCCCTCGCGCTCGGGCTCGGGCTCCTCGCCCTGCAGCCCGCAGTGGCGCAGGCAGGTGGGGGTGCGCAGGCGGGCCAGCCCCGGATCACCGGTCCTGCGGACGTGACCTTCCAGCTGCTGGCCCAGGCTCCTGCGCAGGGCGCCTACCAGAACCAGCAGGTGCGCCGGTTCCTCGATGACGCGGGGGTGCTCGCCTCGGTGCAGGAGCGCCTCGTGGTGGTGGGCAACGGCAGCGCCACCCCGCCCTTCCAGCTCGAGTTCGTCGGTGCCGTGGGCGTCGCGCCGGACAGCGAAGCCGCAGCCAAGTGGCGCAACACCTACCGGAAGCATGCGAGCCTGTTCCACGAACACGGCTCGTTCCGCGTGCTCGATGCCGCCGCAGCCGCCCGCAACTACACCATCCACGACTTCGGCACCGGCTCGCGCGCAGGCCGCACCACGCGGCGCGTGGTCGTCTACCCGCGCGTCGACGACAAGCCGATCTGGTTGCTCGAGCTCGACGTGGTGAGCGGCCGGCCGCTCTACGCCGGTGAGTTCGACCGGTCCATCCGGCTGCTCGGCGAACTGGAGGTCCAGTCGGTGCAGGAGATCACCGAGGTCGCGGCCCTGCCCCCGGAGTGGAACTGGCGCCCGCGCATGACGCTCGTGCCCCACGCCACGGCGGCTGACGGCATCCAGTCGATGCAGTCGGGCGACCAGGACGACAGCCTGCTCGTCCACCCGCGCCTCGACCAGCAGGTCGCCGAGTACGCGATCCACCGCACCCACGTGACCGAGGATCCGCTGAACGGCGCGCGCAGCCTCGTGCTCACCTACAGCGACGGCATCGACTCCTTCTTCGTCGTGCAGGCCCCGGGCAGCCCCAACCCGCTGCAGGTGTTCCCCAACCTGCTCCAGCCGCAGGGCACGCGCACCCACACGATCGCCTACCACGACGACCCGGCCCAGCGCGTCTACTGGTTCGGCCACGGCGACACCACCTTCACGATCGCCGGCAGTGGCGCGCTCCAGCGCCTCGATGCGGTCGCGAAGCAGGTCTACCGCCAGGCCGTCGCCCGCAACTGACCCCGCTCCGGCGGTGGGTCGTGTTGTTCCGTCCGAGGGAACGGACCCTGATCGAGGCGTCCTGCGGATCCGACGGTGTCTCCCGCAGCGGACCGGGCGTCCGATCTGCCAGACGGTTGCGCGCAGGCGCTGTGTGTACCGCTGCAGCTCCGAGCAGCAGTCCCGCACCAAGGTCCCATGGCATGGGCACCGGCCCAGGCGCCGATTTCTCGCGGCCCCGAGGGGGACTTGGCACGCCACGTGCTCTGGTTGGTTGTTCCCTGATCCAAAG
>JBEATZ010000014.1:0-4372 GCA_041161695.1 Planctomycetota bacterium
TACGACGTCGACGGCGTGCAGGGCGACGACCGGCTGCCCGCGCTGCCTGCCGAGGCCGGCTACGACGCGGAGACGGTGGCCCGCTACCGCGCGCAGTTCGGCAAGGAGCCGCCCCGCGACATCAACGACAAGGCGTGGACCCAGTGGCGCGCCGACATCCTCACCGACTACCTCGGCGTACTGCGCAGCGCCGTCAAGGCGGTGAGCCCCGACCTCGTGTTCTCGATGGCGCCGGGAGCCCCCAGCTGGGCGCTGCGCGACTACCTGCAGGACCAGCGCACGTGGGTCGAGAAGGGCCTCGTCGACGCACTGCACCCGCAGCTCTACGCGCGCAGCCAGGAGGAGTACGACCGCATGGCGGACCAGACGCTCGCCATCGAGTGGCTGGGGCGCAGGCGCGACCTCGTGTCGCCGGGCGTGCTCTCGTGCTACCGCGAGTACGTGATCGGCAAGGACCTCGCGAACGGCTCGGTGCGCTCGAACCGCGAGCGGAAGTTCGCCGGCGAAGTGTGGTTCTACGAGAAGGGCCTGGTCACAGACGACGGCGCGCGCGCAAGGGACCTGCGGGCCGGCGCCTATGCGAAGGCGGCGCGGTTGCCGTGGCGCACGAAGCCGGACTGGCGGCCCAAGGCGCTGGATGCCGTGGCCACCGACGCCGGCGAGACGACCACGTGGAGCGCCGTGCCCAGGGTGAGCGGCACCTACACGGTTTGGGGCGAGGCCGCGGACGCGAAGGGCGGCTGGCGGGAACTGGGCCGCGTGAAGCTGGAGGCCGGCAAGCAGGCAGAGCTGCACCGCGCCGCCAAGGGCGCCCACCGCGCCGTGCTCGCGCTCATCGACCGGCGCGCGGATCGTTCCTGAGCGGGCGAACTGCTCAGGCGCCGCCCGTGCGCGCGAGGCCCTGCTGCCACTGCATGTAGAGGCGGTGCAGGCCGTGCGCGGACGAGAACATCGAGTTCGGGCTCATGAAGTGGCTGAACTCGAAGGTGATGAGCTTGTCCACGCCGGCAGCGCGCGCAGCCTCGATCTTGTACCGCAGCTTCGGCCACGCGATCGGCGGGAACTTGATGTGCACGTCGCGGTCGAAGCTCTCGACGTTGGACCAGCAGGTGATGCCGTTCTTGCGCGCCAGCTCGGCGTTGGTGCGCAGGTAGTCGGGCAGCTCGGCGTAGTCGACCTGGCCGTCCTGGAAGGCCACCACGTCCACGAGGCCCTGCACGCGCTGGAAGATGCGCCCCCAGTTGTCGGCGTGCTCGGCGAGGGTGAAGGGCTTGTCGAACTGCTTCTTGCCGCGCGGGTAGGGTGAGATCAGGATCGGCAGGTTCTTGAGGCCCTTGAGGTGGGAGGCGAGGTCCTCGTAGACGCGCATGATCGACTCGTCGAAGGCGTCGATCTCGTGGCTGATGTACCAGCCGCGCCAGGCAGGATGGTTGCCGTAGCGCTGCACGAACTCGTTGGTGAAGTCGCGGTTGACGGCGACCTCGGCCGCGTGCTCGCCGCGCATCCAGTGGTCGCCCGAGTCGTAGGTGCCGAACCAGAAGGCCATGCCGTGCTCGGCGGCGAGGTCGAGGAACCACTGCACGAGGTCGTCCTGCACGATCAGGTAGCCGTGGCGGCGCTTCAGCACCTGCGAGGGGAACGCGCAGCGATCGCGGTAGCCCGCACGGATCAGGATGACCGTGTCGATGCCGCTCTCGGCCATGGTCCGGAAGTCGCGGGCCCACTCCTCGCGGCCCCAGTTGGCAGAGGGAATGTCGTGGCTGATCTCGTCGAGGAAGGTGCCGGTGATCATGGTGTGCAGGTGGATGCGGGAGGCTTCCCGCGGGGCGCGGGAGTCTACGCGCGGACCGACGGTTTCCACCACGGCACCGGAAGCTCGTGGGGCATGGCGGCAGCCGTCGCGCGCCTGCATCATCACGCCATGCGCGCCTGCACCCTCGCCGTCCTTGCCCTCGCCTGCTGCGCAGGTGCACATGCTGCGCGGGCCCAGGAAGCCGGAACGCCACAGGCCCCGCAGCAGGCCGCGCCCCCCGCCGCGCCCAAGGGCTGGACCGTGCGCACCGACCTGCAGGCCAGCCTGCCACGAGCAGTCGTCGTGTACGAACGCGTGGAGGCGAAGCCTCCCCTCCGGGCCTTCCTGGTCTCCGCCCGCTTCGACGGCACGTGGCGGCCCGAGGCGAGCCAGCCCGCGCGCGGGCTCCTCACCACCTCGCAGCAGGCAGGGGCACTCGGTGCCCTCGTCGCGGTCAACGCCGGCTACTTCGTGGCCTCCGGGTCCGTGAGCGCGGTCGTCGACGAGGGCGTGCTCGTCGCGAAGGGCGCCGCGACCGTGAAGCGCGAGGCGCACGCCCATCCCGTGGCGCGTGCGGCAATCGGCTTCGCCGAGGACGAACACGGCGCCCATGCAGGCGTCGACTGCGCGTGGACGTGGTGCTTCGACGACGCGCTGTTCGCCCTCGACGCGCCTGCCGCCAATGCGCCAGGCAAGCCGGCGCCTGCGCCGCAGCGCAGCCAGGGTCGGCCGTGGCGCGCGCAGGAACTGCTCGGTGGCGGGCCGATGCTGGTCGAGAAGGGCCTCGTCCGCATCACCGAGGCCGAGGAGTGCTTCGAGGGCATCGGCGGCGGCGCCCGCCACCCCCGCACCGCCGCGGGCTGGACCAAGGACGGCCGGCTGCTGCTGCTCGTCGTCGAGGGCCGCAGCAAGGCGAGCCGTGGCGCCACGCTGGCGGAGACGGCGCAGATGCTGCTCGAGCACGGCGCCGAGGAGGCCCTCAACCTCGATGGCGGCGGCTCCACCACCCTCTGGGTGGCAGGCACGCGCATCAGCCAGCCGAGCGACGAGAAGGGCGAGCGCCCGGTTGCCTCCATCCTCGCGCTGGTGCCGCAGGTGAAGGACCGACCCGCGAAGTAGCTGCGCCTGCATTGCAGCAAGGGCGCGGATCGAGCAACCCGACCTGGACCAATGCCGAGGACGATTCCCGGGCGAGCACGGGCGGGAGACACGGCGCCCGGTGGCCGCACGCACGGCGTTCCCGTGCTTGCCGGCACGCGCAACAGCAGGTCTGATACCCACATGCGACCGGAGGCGGTTTGAAGCGACTGCACGTCGGCCTCGATGCACGCGAGGGCTTCCGGCCGAATCCCCGCGGGATCGGCCTCTACTGCCGCCACCTCATGCGCGAGTTCGGGGCCATGGGCCCGGAACTGGAGGTGCTTGCCTACCACGAACGGCCGACGCCCCCCGACCTGCCCGCGCTGGCGGCCAACATCGTGCCCCGCCGCTGCGAGATGCGCGGCAGCAGGTTCCACCTGTGGGAGCGGGTTCGCATGCCGCTGCAGATGCGGATGGACCGCGTCGACGTCTACCACGGCACCTACAACACCCTGCCGCCGCGCTGGTCGCGCCTGTGCGCACCGGCCATGGTGGTGTCGCTGCACGACGTGGTGGTGACCTGGTGGGAAGGCGATGGACTCGACTCCTACTCCGCGCACGTGCGCAAGGTGACTCCGCGCGTGTGCCGCGAGGCGGACCGCATCCTGACGGTGTCGGAGTTCAGCAAGCGCGACATCTGTGAGCGCTTCGGCGTGCCCGAGCAGAAGGTCACCATCTTCCACAACGGCATCCCGCCGGCCTTCCTCGACGACCTTCCCACCGGGGCCGCCGAGGCCGCGCGCAAGCAGTACGCAGGCGGACGGCCGTACCTGTACTGCATCGGCTCGCCCATCCGCCGCAAGAACACCCGCGGGTTCCTCGATGCGCTGGCGATCCTGAAGCAGCGATCCGCGCTGCACCACCGCGTGGTGATCAGCGGCTTGCCGGGCGCGGATGTCGAGTCGATCCGGGCCCATGCCGAGGCCGCCGGGCTCGCGGACGTGATCCGGTTCCTCGGCTACCTGCCCCATGCCGAACTGGCCGCGGTGTGCGCGGGCGCGGACTTGATGGTCTACCCCTCCTTTGCCGAAGGATGGGGCATTCCCGTGCTGGAGGCCTTTGCCGTCGGAACCCCCGTTGCCGCGAGCAACACCACGTCGATCCCCGAGGCAGGCGGCGACTTCGCACGCTACTTCGCGCCGGACCAGCCGGAGGAGATGGCCGCGGTGATCCAGCGCTGCCTCGAGGACCGGGCCGGCTGGGAGTCGAAGAAGGCGGCGGCGAGGGCCAGGGCGCGCACGTTCACGTGGCGCGCAGCTGCGGAGAAGACGCTGCAGGTCTACCGCGAGGTCTGCTGAGATGCCGGCAAAGAGCCTCGCCCTCGCACTGACGCGCGCCACAGGCCTGCAGGCCATGGCGCGCCATCGCTGCCGCGACCGGCTCATCGTGCTCTGCTACCACGGCGTCGTGTCAGACGACCATGCCGCGGCCCCTTACCAG
>JBEATZ010000020.1:0-9564 GCA_041161695.1 Planctomycetota bacterium
TCGCCGCGGGCACCGGCGAACTGCTCATGGGTATCGTGACGCGGCCCGGCTTGTTCGAGCAGGGCGTGGAGTTCGGCACGAGGATGATGGCGGCGGCTTCCGACCTGCAGGGCAGCGGCTCGATGAAGATCGTGCCCGTGGGCGTGGTGCGCTCGATCAGCGAGCGCGAGGGCAACTTCCTCCTCGGCGAGAAGCACCTGCCGCTCAAGGGCCGCGACCACCAGTTCGACCGCAGCGGCGGACTCACCTTCCGCATCCGCTTCGGCAGCTTCTACCAGATCCACCGCCACGCCGAGGCGATCCTCTACCGGCCCGCCCTGGAGATGGCTGGCGACGTGCGCAACCAGGTGGTGGTCGACGGCTACGGCGGCATCGGCACGTTCGGCCTCCGTCTCGCGCGCGCCGGCGCTGCACGCGTCGACATCGTCGAGGAGAACCCCACGGCATGCGACGACGCGCGCTTCAACGCCAAGGCGCACGGCATGCCCGGCGTGCGCGTGGTCCAGGCGCCGTTCGCAACGGCCGAGTTCTCGGCGCAGCCCGACCTGCTGGTGGTGGATCCCCCGCGCGCGGGCCTGCAGCAGGCAGGCGTGGCGCGCGTGCTGGCCGCCCAGCCGAAGCGCCTGTTGCACGTGGCCTGCGCCGCCGACTCGCTGGCACGCGACCTCGAGCTGCTGTGCGCCGCAGGCTGGAAGGTCACGGCCATGCGCTTGTGCGACATGTTCCCGCACACCGACCACGTGGAGATCGTGACGCGACTCGACCCGGCATGAACTCCGGCATGATGCGCATCCTGCTCGCAGCCGCGCTCGCGCTGGCCTGCAACCTCGCACCTGCCGCCGCGCAGCAGCAACCGCCGCAAGCCGAGCCCGCGACCGTCGTGGCGGTGCCGAGCGCGGAGATGCGCGCTGCCGCCGCCGGCTGGGGCAAGGGCACGTGGCTGGACCAGCACGAACGCTGCGTGGCCACGGCGCGCGCAGGCGGCATCGACCTCGTGCTGCTCGGTGACTCGATCACGCAGGGCTGGGGCGGCCCCACCCGCAGCGTCGGCACGATCGCGACCACGAAGGCCACCGCGCACTTCGCGGGCCTGCGCACCGCCAACATGGGCATCAGCGGCGACCGCACGCAGCACGTGCTGTGGCGCGTGCGCAACGGCGCCGTCGACGGGCTCGACCCGCGCTGGCTCGTGCTGACCATCGGCACCAACAACCTCAGTGCTGGCGATGCCCCTGCCGACATCGCCCGCGGCGTGGCCGCCTGCGTGGCCGAACTGCGCGCAAGGCTGCCCCATGCACACCTCGTGGTGCAGGCGCCGCACCCGCGCGGGGCGACCCCGGACGACGCCCAGCGCGTGCGCGGCCGCGCGCTCACGCAGTTGCTGGCAGGGCTCGCGCTCCCGGACAACACCAGCTTCCTCGACCCGACCCCGGCCTTCACGGCAGCAGACGGCACGCTGGTGGCCGGCCTCTACGCAGGCGATGCGCTGCACCTGCAGCCGGCAGGCTACGAGGCCTGGGGCGCGCTGCTGCGCGCGCACCTCGACCAGCAGGAGCCCAAGCGGCAGCGCCACGTGGTGTTCGTGGCCGGCGACGAGGAGTACCGCAGCGAGGAGTCACTGCCGATGCTGGCTGCGCTGGCCCGGCGCGCGCTGGGCGTGCGCACCACGGTGTGCCTGCCGCGTGCAGCCGATGGCAGCGTCGACCCGATGCGCCTCGACCACGTCGACAACCTGCGCCACCTCGACTCGGCCGACCTGATGGTCCTCTACACGCGCTTCCGCGCGCTGCCCGACGACGAACTCCGGCCGATCGTCGACCACGCGGCCCGCGGCCTGCCGATGGTGGGCTTCCGCACCGCCACCCATGCCTTCGCCTACCCAAGCGACGGCCCCCACGCGCGCATGAACGCCGACTGGCCGCGCACCAACTTCGGCCAGCGCTGGATCGCCCACCACGGCCACTTCGACGACGGGCGCGAGCCGCTCACCGACGTCACCGTGGCCGAGGGCGCGGCAGCACACCCCGTGCTGCGCGGCGTCGAGCCAGGCCCGGCGTGGTCGTGGCTCTACCACGTGGATGGCGGCGGCGACGCACTGCACGACGTGGCAGAGGTGCTGCTCACGGGAACGCCGCGCAAGTCTGGCCTCGCCGACACGAAGCGCTTCCCCCGCGTCCAGCCCCTCGCGTGGACGCGCGAACCGAAGCGCGCGGACGGGGCGACCCAGCGCGTGTTCTTCACCACCCTCGGCCACCCCTACGACTTCCGCGAGCCGTGGATGCGGCGCCTCGCGCTGCAGGGCATCGCATGGGCCCTGGGCATGGAGGCAGCGATCCCCGGGGCGGGCCTGCCGGCCGACCCGGTCGAGCCCTTCGAGCCGCCCAACTCGGGGGTCGGCGGCCACCGCAAGCCGTAGCCGCACGCGCCAACTGGAAGCGGCCGCAGCGCGTCCTACACTCGGGCCATGCTGTCCATCCGCACTGCGTCCCTCCTCCTCGCCGCGATCGCGGCCGGCTGTGCGAGCCGCACAACCACGACCATGGCATCCACCCCCACCGAGCCCGCTGCTGCCGGCGCCGCCACGAACCCGCTGTTCGCGCCAAGCACGCTGCCCTACCTGGCACCCCACTTCGACCGCATCCGCGACGAGCACTACCTGCCGGCCTTCGAGCGCGGCATGGCAGAGCACATGGCGGAGGTCGAGGCCATCGCCGCCAGCAAGGACGCGCCCAACTTCGCCAACACCATCGAGGCGATGGAGCGCTCGGGCCAGCTGCTGTCGCGCGTGAGCGCGGTGTTCTTCAACCTGAGCGGCACCGACAACAACGACACGATCCAGAAGATCGAGGCCGAGGTCGCGCCGAAGCTCGCCAAGCACAGCGACAGCATCTACCTCGACCCCCGCGTCTTCGCCCGCGTCGTCGCGGTGTACGAGGCCCGCGACCAGCTGCAGGGCGAGCAGAAGCGCCTCACCGAGCGCTACCACACCGCCTTCGTGCGCGCCGGCGCCAAGCTCGACGACAAGGCCAAGGCCCGCATCAAGGAGATCAATGCCGAGGCCTCGTCGCTGACCACCGAGTTCTCCAAGAAGCTCCTCGCCGACACCAAGGCGCTTGCCGTGGTGGTCGACACGAAGGAAGAGCTCGCAGGCCTGGGCGACAGCGGCATCAGCGCCGCAGCCGATGCCGCGAAGGCAGCAGGCAAGGAAGGCAAGTACCTCATCACGCTCGAGCTGCCCACCTCGCAGGGCATCCTCAGCTCGCTGCAGAACCAGCAGGTGCGCAAGCGCGTGTTCGAGGCGGCCAACAGCCGCTGCAACCGCGGCAACGAGAACGACACCAGCGCCATCACCACGCGCCTTGCCGCGCTGCGCGCCGAGAAGGCCGCGCTCATGGGGTACCCCAGCCACGCAGCCTACGTGCTCGCCGACCAGATGGCCGGGTCGCCCGAGGCCGTCATGAAGATGCTGGGCTCGATGGCGCCCAAGATCGCCGAGAAGACGCGCGCCGAGCACGCCGAGCTGCAGGCCCACGTCGACTCCGTGGCCCCCGGCATGAAGGTCGAGGCCTGGGACTGGAGCTACGTGGCCGAGCAGGTGCGCAAGGCGCGCTATGCCTTCGACGAGGCCACCGTGCGCCAGTACTTCGAGCTCAACCGCGTGCTCGACGGCATGTTCTTCATGGCCAAGGAGCTCTACGGCACCAAGTTCGTGGAGCGGAAGGACCTGCCCGTCTACCACCCGGACGTGCGCGTCTACGAGGTGTTCAACGAGGACGGCAGCGCCGTCGGGCTGTTCTACACCGACTACTACAACCGTCCGTCGAAGCGCGGCGGCGCGTGGATGAACAACTTCGTCGAGCAGAGCCTGCTGCTCGGCCAGAAGCCCGTGGTCGTCAACGTGATGAACATCCAGAAGCCCGGCGAGGGCCAGCCCACCCTGCTGAGCTTCGACGAGGTGACCACGCTGTTCCACGAGTTCGGCCACGGCGTGCACGGACTCTTCAGCGACGTGCGCTACCCGCTGATCGCCGGTACCAACACGCCGCGCGACTTCGTCGAGTTCCCCTCGCAGTTCCACGAGGACTTCGCGTTCGACCCGCGCGTGCTGGAGATCACCGCCAAGCACTGGCAGACCGGTGAGCCGATGCCGAAGGAGCTCCTCGACAAGGTGCTGACCGCCCGCAAGTACGGTCAGGGCTTTGCCTCGTTCGAGTACGTGGCCGCTGCCCTGCTCGACATGGAGTGGCACATGCTCTCCACCGACGCCAAGGTCACGGACGTGAAGGGCTTCGAGGCCGAGGCCCTGCGCCGCAACGGCATGGACTTCGCCATGGTGCCGCCCCGCTACCGCACCACCTACTTCAACCACGTGTGGGCCAGCGGCTACTCGGCCGGCTACTACGCGTACCTGTGGAGCGAGGCGCTGGCTGCCGACGGCTTCGACGGCGTCATGGCGAGCGGCGGCATGAACCGCGCCAACGGCCAGAAGTACCGCGACACCGTGCTGTCGCGCGGCCTCACGGTCGAGCCGATGAAGATGTACGAGGACTTCCGCGGCCGGCCGCTCGACACCGATGCCGTGCTGAAGCGCCGCGGCCTGCTCTGATCGGCAGGCGGTCGCGACAGGCGCGCCGCGCCGCAGGCCACGTGGGGCTGCCCGCGTGGCCTGCTTCGTTTCCGGCCCCCCGGATCGACCGCTGCGCGCCCTGACCCCCCGGATCCGGCGCTCCTGCTTGGGTCCGCCCGCACCCCTCCCTAGAGTCCTCCCCCCACGAGATCCCTCATGCGCATGAACGCCTCGAAGTTGTTGTTCCTCGCGCTGCTGAGCGCAGCACTCCCCGCCCAGGAGACCAAGGGCAGCGGCACGGCGCCGCTCACGTCCGACCTGCTCGCCATGGGCAAGATGTGGACGTTCGAGAACCCGCCGCTCGCCTACCTGGAGAAGGAGTACGGCTTCAAGCCGGACCAGCGCTGGCTCGACAGCCTGCGCATGTCGGCGCTCCGCCTCGGTGAGCGCGACCGTCCCTGGTGCTCGGCGGCCTTCGTGTCGCCGCAGGGCCTGATCATGACCAACCACCACTGCGTGCGCGACGAGATCGCCAAGCACCAGGGTGAGAACAACTGGGGCGACGACGGCTACGCGGCCAAGGAGCTCGCCGACGAGTACCCCATGCCCGGCCTCACGGTGCAGCAACTGCTGCAGCAGGAAGACGTCACCGCGAAGGTGAACGCAGCCGTGGTCGAGGGTGACGACGATGCCACCATCGCCAAGAAGCGCGCCGAGGCCATCGAGGCGATCAAGAAGGCAGCCGACGAGGCACACCCCGACCGCATGCACCAGGTGGTGTCGCTGTGGCAGGGCGCGGTGTACCAGCTCTATTCGTACAACGTGTACGACGACGTGCGCCTCGTGCTCGCGCCGCACCTGCAGACCGCCCACTTCGGCGGCGACCCCGACAACTTCACCTTCCCGCGCTACAGCATCGACTTCTCGTTCCTGCGCGCATACGGCAAGGACGGCAAGCCTGCTGACACCTCGGCCAACTACTTCCGCTTCCGCAACGAGGGCGCGAAGGACGGCGAGCTGGTGTTCGTGGCGGGCAACCCGGGCAACACCAACCGGATGATGACCATCGCGCAGCTCGAGTACATGCGCGACATCGAGAACCCCATGACGGTGCAGCTGCTCACGAACGGGCTCCGCATCCTCAAGGCGTTCGCGGACTCCGACGAGCGCATGGCCAAGAGCCTCAGCACCACCATCCTCGGCTGGGAGAACAGCCAGAAGGCCATCGGCGGCATGCTCGAGGGCATGCGCGATCAGGCCCTCATGGACCTGAAGCGCGGCAGCGAGCAGCGCTTCCGCGCCGCGGTGGAGGCCGACCCGCAGCTGAAGTCCAGGTACGGCAACGTCTGGGACCGCATCGCCGAGCTGGCGAAGGAGAAGCGCGAGCTCCAGCCGCGCGTGATGTTCCACACGCCCAGCTACTCCAACGTCATCGGCCGCGCCGTGAAGGTGCTGCAGGCCGTGGACAGCACGCAGTCCGCCGAGGAGCGCGAAGCCGCCAAGGCCGAGGCGCTCGGCATGCCCATGCGCGGCAACGCCATCACGCAGAACCTGCTGTTCGACCACTTCACCCGTGCCCGCGAGTGGCTGCCCAAGGACGACGCGTACCTGACGGCCTTCTTCGGCGACCAGCTGGGCGCCGCGGAGGTCAACTGGGACGCGGTGCTGCAGCGCATCGGCGCGAGCAAGCTGGGCCAGAAGAAGTTCGTGACCGAGCTGCTGGAAGGCGGCGCCGAGGCCGTCAACGCAAGTGACGACATCGGCCTGCAGATCGCCAAGGTGCTGTGGCCGCTCATGCGCGACAACGCCGAGCGCGAGGAGAAGGTCAACGCCGCCCTCGAGGTGCAGGGCACGCTCATCGGCCAGGCGCTGTTCGCCGTGTACGGATCGGGCACCAGCCCCGACGCCACCATGACGCTGCGCTTCAGCGACGGCGTGGTGAAGGGCTACGAGTACAACGGCACGCTCGCCCCCTGGGCCACGTCCTTCTACGGCCTCTACGGCCGCAACAAGGAGTTCGCCGGCGTGCATCCGTTCGACCTGCCCAAGGTCTGGGCCGACGCCGTGCAGAAGGTCGACATGACCAAGAAGGTCTGCTTCGTGAGCACCAACGACATCGTCGGCGGCAACTCCGGCTCGTCGATCGTCGACAAGGACCTGCAGGTCGTGGGCCTGATCTTCGACGGCAACATCGAGTCGCTGCCCAACGACTTCTACTACACGCAGTCGAAGGCGCGCGCAGTCAGCGTGCACACCGATGCCATCGTCGAGTCCCTGACCAAGGTCTACGAAGGCCAGCGCATCGCCGACGAGCTCAAGGCTGGCGCTGCAAGCGCCGGCGCGAAGAAGGTCGAGGGCAAGTGAGCCGCGCGGGCGGCACGGCCTTGCGCCTGCCGCCTGCCCGTCCTCCCGGCGCCGCCGCGGCGCCGGTCAGAGGATGTCGAGCACGCCGCTCTGCCCGTTCGTGAGCGTGTCTGTGCCCGTCGTGTAGTTCACGTCGAGCAGCAGCCGCACGTTCCAGGGCACGCTGTCGGGATCGCCGACCCCGCCGAGCGCGCCCGCGGCAAAGGCGCGAGCGAGCTTGGTCTGTTCGCCGTCCTGCATGCGCCCGAGCAGCGGGTCGATGGAACGACGATCACCCACCAGCGAAAGCGCGCCTGCCACGGCTGCGAGGCTCGCGGCATCGTCGCGCTGGGCGAACACGTCCACCAGCACGGGCACCACGTCGCGATCGCCCATCGTGCCGAGCGCAGCAGCCGCCTGCTGCAGCAGGTACGGCTTGCGCACGGCGCCGCGCAGGATGCGGGTGAAGTCGTCGAGCGCCGCTTCTTCCTTGAGCAGCGCGAGCCCCACGCACAGGTAGCCGGCCAGCTGGTCGCGTTCCTCGTGCTCGCGCAGCAGGGCCATGAGGTGCGGCGCGGCCTCGCGCCAGCCGCTGAGGCCAAGGGCCACTGCGAGCGCGGACCGGAGTTCGTCGTCCTGGGTGCCGAGGATGTCGTCGAGCAGCAGCCGGCCGACCTCGGCATCGGGGGTGCCGCGCAGTGCAGCAGGACGTACGCACAAGCCCAGGGCGAGGCTCGTCCAGGGCTTCGAGGTGGTGGCTCGCGCGGTCGCGTGCAGTTCGAGCAACTTTGCGCGCGCGGCGGAACCACCGATGCGGGCGAGTGCGATGGTGGCGAAACAGCGCGTCTGGATGTCGGGCGCGTCGGCTGCGCTGCGCGCGAGCAGGTCGAGGTACGGAGCGTCCAGTTCGGACAGCTCCGCGGGCAGGCAGGTCGAGCCCAGGGCGAGGGCGGCGCCCTGGCGGCGGTCGGCGGTTGCGCGCTTCACGAGGTCGAGCTGGGCCGCGAACCTGCGCTTTGCGTGCTGGTGGTCGGCGCTGTCGCCGCGGCCGAGCAACCGTGCCACGGCCGTGGCCACGTGCGCCTGCGCGAGCTCTTCGCCGGCGCCGAGGTCGCGCGACTCGTAACGCCACAGGGCCTGCAGGGCCTGCCAGCGCAGCCGCTTGGTGGCGGCGTCATCTGCAATGCAGCGCAGCAGACCGATGCCGTGCACGACGGCCACGCGCAGTTCGCGCTCGGAGCCGGGCAGGTCGGACTCCAGCACCGGCACGAGCGCCTCGAGCACGCGGGTGCCTGCAGCCGGCGCACTCCTGCCGCCGAGGAAGCCCAGTGCATAGGCGGCAAAGGCGCGCGTGCGCACGGAGACGCGGTCGTCGGCAACCAGCGCGCGGCCCTGCTTCGTGTCCTGCAGGAGCGAAGCGAGGTCGCCGATGGCCGCGGGGTCGGCGAGGATGCCGAGGGCGAGAGCAGCCGTCTCGCGCACTTCCTGGTCGTCGCGCTGCAGCTGGGCGCGAATGGCCTCCATCACCTTCGGGTCGCGCAGGTCCCTTGCGGCCTTGGCGAGCGCCACGGTGGCCGCCGTGGCCACGTCGCGGTTGCGCTCGCTCGCGAGCAGCTGCAGCAGCGCAGGCACGATGCGCAGCCTGCGGTCGAGCGCGGAGGCGAGCAGCACGTCGCTGCCGGCCTGGTGCCGGCGCGGCCCGAGGTAGAACTCGTCGGATCCCGTGACCGGTCCGCGCGCGAGCTGTGAGCGCACGCGCACGTACGGTTCCTTGTTGACCTCCCACCAGGCGATCCAGCTCGACGAACTGCCGGCCTGCGGACGCGCGCCCGTGGTGGGACCCGGCACGCCCGGGTAGGTGGGGCCGCCGAGCGGCGTGCCGGGGCCCGGCGTGGTCGAGCCCGGCCCGCGGTACATGCCGCCGTGCGCGTGCACGGTCGCGGCGAGGACCGCGGCAGCGAGCAGGGCAGTGGCAGGACGCAGCATGGCAGCGCGCAGCCTAGCCACCGGACGCGCCATGGTTTCCGAACTCGACGGCCACCGCGGGCAGCGTCGATGCAACCACGCTGCCGTCGGGCGCAAAGCACCATCCGCCCCACAGCGCCACGTGGCCCGCGAGCGCCGCGCCGTGGGGCCAGCGCAGCCGGGCCTGCAGGTCGCCACGCGGGCCCACCACCGTGTTCCAGCCGCGCTGGTGCTCGGTGTCCGAGGCGGCGAGGAACCCGCGGGCGGCAGGCAGCAGCAGCCATGGCTCGAGGCCTGCCTTGCCCAGCGGCAGCACCGGACCGGGCCGGTCGAGCCACAACCCGAGCGCCACAGGGCTGCCCACGGCATCGGGCAGCCGGGCCACCAGCGTCGCCTCGGTGCCGCGCTGCACGACCGCGACCACGGGGGCCTGCGGCAGCGGCGCGCGGGCGAAGAACGGTCCAAAGGTCGCCTGGCACGCAGCATCCGCCTCGATGCCGCACGTGCCGTCCGTGAACGCACCATCCATCACGCGCGCCACCACGGCATCGTCGACGTGCGCCTCGATCCGGAAGCCGTGCGCCTGCAGCGAGACCTCGCGGAAGCCGTCGGTGGGCGCGAGCTGCTGGCGCGCGAGCACGAGCACGGAAGAACCGAGGTGGCGCTCGAGCGTGGCCACGTGCGTGGCC
>JBEATZ010000041.1:0-6470 GCA_041161695.1 Planctomycetota bacterium
GATGCGCTCGTCCACCTCCTCCAGAAGGTGTGCGGCAGCAAGTCCGCGACGCTGCCCCTCAAGCTGGCTGCGGCCAAGGCCATTGGCAACGGCGCCGCCGACGTGATGCCCGAACTCGCCGCGGCCCTGACCCGCGCCCGCGAGCCCGAGGAGCAGATTGCGCTGCTCGACGCCATGGCCCTCGCCGGCAAGACCGCCCAGTTGCACGCCACGCCGGTGATCGCGCTGCTCGCGAGTCCCACCGAGGCGGTCTCGGAGCGCGCGGCCCTCGCCCTCGCGAGGATCGCCGTGCCCGAGGCCGTGGGGCCCATGATCGACCTCCTCTCCCGCTCCAGCGGGCAGTTCCGGCTCCGGGTGGCCTCGGCGCTCGAGGTGCTCACCGGCCAGCAGCACGGCATCAACGTGGGCGCGTGGAAGGCATGGTGGCAGGCCGAGGGCACGGCGATCGCCGCGGGCACCGTCGAGCTCGGCAAGGGCATCCCGAGCCACCGCAAGGAGACCAACAAGAACTACTACTTCGGCATCCCTCAGGATCAGAGCAACGCCATCCTGTACGTCCTCGACTGTTCGGACTCGATGAAGGCGAAGGTCGACTTCGCCACCGGCGAGACCGCTGCGGGCGGCGCAGGGGAGACCAACCGCCTCGAGGCGTGCAAGGCCGAGTTGGTGCGTGCGCTCGGCCTGCTGCGGCCCGAGCAGAAGTTCGCCATCCTCTGGTTCAACGACATGCCGCACTGGTACGAGCAGAAGATGCAGGCGGCCACCAAGGACAACGTGGCGAAGGCCCAGGCGTTCGTGAAGGGCCTGAAGCACGCATCCTCGACCAACATCCACGACTCGCTCGAGCAGGCGTTCACGCTGGTGGGGCGGGGTGCGCGCGACAAGTACTACGGCGTCGAACTCGACACGGTCTTCCTGCTCACCGATGGTTCGCCCACGCGACCGGACGGTTCGCTGGACTCGACCGAGGAGATCCTGGTGAGCACGCGCTCGTGGAACCCGCTCAAGCGGGTGACCATCCACGCCATCGCGATCGGCAGGGACCTCAACGAGGGATTCCTGCGCCAACTCGCCACCGAGAACGGCGGCGAGTTCAAGCGCCCCTGACGCGGGCTGGAACTTGCATCGAGCGCACGTGCGTCCCACGCTGGGCGCCGTGATGCGCACGCTCGGATTCCTGTTCCTCGCGGTGCTCGGCTGCACCGCCCGTCCCACCGGCCCGCAGCCCCTGCGGGCCGACGTCTGCGTCTACGGCGCCACGGCAGCCGGCGTCGTGGCCGCGATCCAGGCGGCGCGGCAGGGCAACAGCGTCGTGCTGCTGGACCCGGACGGCTGGATCGGCGGGCTCACGACGTCGGGACTCGGCGCCACCGACGTCGGCAACAAGGATGCGATTGGCGGCATCGCGCGCGAGTTCTACCGGAGGCTGCGCACGCACTACGACACGCCGGGTTCCTGGACCCGCGAGGACCCGGCACGCTTCCGCGGCCGCGGCCACGCCAAGGGCGACGATGCCGCGTGGACCTTCGAGCCCTCGGTGGCGCAGCGAGAACTGGGGGCCATGCTCGCGTCCGAGAAGGTCGATGTGCGTCGTGCCGAGCGCCTCGACCGTACCGTGCCGAAGGGCGCGGTCCTCGCCAACGGGGTCGAACTCGAGGGGCGTGCGATCCGGTCGATCCGCATGGAGAGCGGCCTCGCGGTCGAGGCGAGGATGTTCGTCGACTGCACCTACGAAGGGGACCTGATGGCCGCGGCGGGTGTGTCGTTCACCGTGGGCCGGGAGCCGAACTCGCGCCACGGCGAGACGCTGAACGGCGTGCAGGTGGGCAATGCGAAGCACCACCAGTTCCTCGTCGACGTCGACCCGTACGTCTTGCCCGGTGATCCCGCGAGCGGGTTGCTGCCCGGCATCGAGCCGGGACCGCTCCCCGCGGACGGCACGGGCGACGCGAAACTGCAGGCATTCTGCTACCGCATCTGCGCCACCGACGACCCCGACAACCGCGTGCCGTGGCCGAAGCCGGAGGGGTACGACCCTCGCGACCACGAGTTGCTGCTCCGCTGGTTCGATGCCGGCGCCACCATGGCGCCCTGGCACCCGGTGCTCCTTCCCAACCGCAAGACCGACAGCAACAACAACGGCGCCGTGTCGACCGACCACATCGGCGCGAACTGGAACTGGCCCGAGGCCAGCCACGCCGAGCGCGCGCGCATCGCGGCAGAACACAAGCGCCACAACCTGGGGTTGCTGTGGACCCTGGCGAACAACGAACGTGTGCCTGCGAAGGTGCGCGCGGAGTTCCAGCGGTACGGCCTCGCGAGGGACGAGTTCGTGGAGCACGGCAACTGGCCGCCGCTCCTGTACGTGCGCGAGGGCCGCCGCCTCGTGGGCGAGTCGGTGATCACCGAGCAGCACTGCACGGGCGCGCAGGCGGTGGCGGATCCGGTGGGCATGGGGGCGTACGCGATGGACAGCCACAACGTGCAGCGGTACGTCGACGCCAACGGCAGGGTGCGCAACGAGGGCGACGTGCAGGTCCGGGTGCCGAGGCCCTACGGCATCGGCTACGGGGCGCTCGTCCCGAAGCGCGGGGAGTGCAGCAACCTGCTGGTGCCGGTTGCCTGCTCTGCGAGCCACATCGCCTACGGTTCGATCCGCATGGAGCCGGTCTTCATGGTGCTCGCGCAGTCGGCGGTGGTCGCCGCGGGCATCGCCCTGGAGCATGGCACGGCTGTCCAGGACGTCCCCTACAGCCTGCTCCGCGAGCGCCTCCTCCAGCTCGGTCAGGTGCTGGAGTGGCGCGGCGCCCCGAAGGCCACAGCACCGGCGCCCAAGGGCTAGCGGTCTCGCTGCGGGATCCGCCCGGTGCAGGGAGGTGGGCCCAGCCTTGTGGCGCGTGCCGGCACGTCCGATCATGGGGACATGCACGTACCCCTCGCGCGCACTGCGCTCGTCTTCGTCGCCTGCACAGGGCTGCTCTGGGCCCAGCAGGGCGAGGGCGCATCGGAGACGCCCTCCGACTTCGTCCGCTTCGTGGACGTGGGCGACGGCGGCAGGCTCGAGACCGCCATCACCACCTACCGGAGCGACGCAGGCATCGAAGTGGTGCTGTACGGCGCCGTGCACATTGCCGAGCCCGTGCACTTCGAGGTGCTGCAGGAACGCTTCCGTTCGCGCCAGGCGCTGCTCTACGAACTGGTTGCACAGTCCGAGGACCGTCCCAGCCCCGAGGACGAGCGCAAGGGTGGCGGCAGCGCCGTGAGCCTGCTGCAGCGCGGCCTCAAGAACGCGCTGGGCCTGCAGTTCCAGCTCGACGTGGTGGACTACCGTCCGGCCAACTTCGTGCACGCGGACATGGAACCCGAGGAGTTCGCCGCGTCGATGAAGGAGCGGGGCGAGAGCCTCATGGGGACCATCCTCAGGATGGCGCGCAGCGGCATGGCCCAGGCCACGGACGAGGACGGCGCCCCGGCGCCCACGATGGACTTCGTCTCGGCCCTGCGCAGCGGCGACGGCAAGCGCCAGCTCAAGCTGATGCTCGGCAGGCAGCTGGAACAGATGGAGCGCATGGCGCTCGGCCTCGAGGACAAGGGTGGATCCACCCTGCTCGAGGGGCGCAACGAGAAGTGCCTCACCGTGCTGCAGCAGCGCATCGACGCCGGCGACCGGCGGATCGGCATCTACTACGGCGCAGCCCACCTGCCCCACATGGAACAGCGACTGGTCAAGGACCTCGGGTTCCGCAAGACGGGGCACGAGTGGGTCACGGCATGGGACTGCGTGCGCAAGGCGGCTCCGGCGCCTGCAACGTCACCAGCGGGGAAGTGACGCGGGTCGTGTTCAGCTGCGCGCGAAGCGCTGCTTGATGCGCAGGAACGGGCTCTCGAACCAGCGGTACGAGACCCAGGCGATGGCGATGCTGAGCGCCGTCGAGAACGCGAAGTGCAGCGGTGCGAGGCCGCGGGAAGGCGGCTGCAGCAATGTGGCAGACAGGTGCATGGCGAAGCCGTGCAGCAGGTAGATGCCGTAGCTCAGCACGCCCACCATGGCGAGCGGCCGCATGCGCAACACGCCGGCGAGACCATGGTCCTCCCGCACCACGCAACTCGTCACGAGGACGGCCATGGCGAGGTGGACCAGCAGGCGTGGCATGCCGTCGATGTCGTCAGCGGGCCACAGCATGCAGGTGGCAAGGAGCGCGAGGCACAGCGGTGCGGCAGCGCGGGGGCCGAGCACGCGGAGTGCCAGCGCGTGCGAGGGCTGGTGGTGGAGCAGGTGGGCGAGCCCGACCCCGAGGAGGATGGGCGTGAAGGAGGCCTGCTGCAGGAAGTCGGGCAGGCCCGTGGGCATTCCTGCTGCCGCATGGGCCACCTGCAGCGCGATGCAGGTCGCGAGCAGGACCATCAGGATCGGGATCACGACCCTGCCGCCGTGTTTCTGCAGCAGTGGCCATGCCAGGTAGAACTGTTCCTCGGCGGCGAGCGACCAGGTGATCGAGAGCATGCCCTGCACCACGTGCCAGTTGGTGAGGTAGAGCAGCGCCCATGGCAGGCCCTCGCGGTACGTGCGCGCGCCGGTGCTGTCGCTGCCGAGCGTGAGGACGAAGGTGCCCAGCAGGACGGCGTAGTAGAGCGGCAGGATGCGCAGCGAGCGGCGGGCGTAGAAGGCGCGCAGGGAGATCGCGCCCGTGTGCGCGCGCTCCCGCAGCAGCAGGGTCACGATCAGGAACCCCGAGATCACGAAGAAGAGGTCCACGCCGAGGTGGCCGCGGTTCCACGCTCCCTGCGAGGTCGAACCGCCCGTGTGGTGGAAGAGCACCGCGAGGATGCTCAGCGCGCGCAGGCCGTCGAGGCTGCCGAAGGTCCTCCGGGCGAGGTACTCCTGGTGGGATGCGGTCACGGCAGCGCCCATGTCACCATGCCGGCTGGGCCCCGAGGTCGCGCGGGCGCTCCCGGCGGTTGGCGACCTCCCACCCGGTCCAGAACGCGAGGCGCGCCACGGCTTCCATCGACGCGTAGTCGAGGCGGTCCGGATGGTCCGTCACCTGGTGGTAGTCGGGGTGCTCGCCGTCGCAGAAGAACACCACCGGGATCCCCTTCTTCGCGAAGTTGTAGTGGTCGCTGCGCTGGTAGTAGGTGTCGCCCGAGCTGAGGCTGATGTTGAGCTTGCCCGCCATCGCCACGCTGTCCCGCACGATGGTGGAGTACTTCTCGTGGGCGTGGCTGGGCGTGACCTGCATGTGGATCCTGCCGTCCTTCACCTCGGCACGGCCGATCATGTCGATGTTGACGTTTGCCACAATCCTGTCCGCCGGCCACGTCGGGTGGTCCGCGAACCAGGCGGAGCCCCAGAGGCCGAGTTCCTCGCCCGAGACGGCGAGGAAGACCACCGAGCGTGCCGGCGGCTCGCCCTCGGCGAAGGCCTGCGCGATCTCCAGCAGTCCTGACGTGCCCGAGGCGTTGTCGTCGGCGCCGTTGAACGGGTCGCCGTCGATGCGCACGCCCACGTGGTCCATGTGGGCCGAGTACACGATGGCCTCGCGCGCGAGTTCGCGTCCCTCCAGCACCGCGACGACATTGCTGGCCGTGGCCTTCGGGTCGGTGCGCACGCCGAGGGCCAGCTTGCCCGTGGCCTTCTCCGTCGCGGGCGGCACGAGCTTGCCGTCGTCGCCGAGGGTGACCTGCAGGTGTTCCAGCAGCTTCGCGCCGTTCTCCTTGTTCAGCACCATCACCGGGATGCGCGGCTTCTGCGCCTCGCGGCCCTGGCCCTGGAAGCGCAGCACCGGGTGTTCGGGCTGCAGCGCCCCGTAGTTGATCGCATTGGCAAAGGCGCCCTGGTCGTCGAGCAACGCGATCACGATCGCAGCTGCCTCGCGGCTCGCGGCCTCGCGCGCGATGTCGGCGATGCGCTGCAGGGCGCCGAAGTCGGCCACCGTGCCCTGGCCGCGAGGCGGCGTGCGCAACGCGACCACCGGGATGCGACCCTTGAGCGCCTGTGGCAACTCCTCGGGCTTGCCGCCCCCGCACCAGGCGAACCTGCCCGACAGCGCGAGACGGTCCGCGTCGCCGCTCGCGAAGACCGCGAGCCCGGTGTTCAGCTTCGTTGCGCCGAAGGACAGGCTGGTGGAAGCCTCGAGCGAGACCTTCTCCAGCGGGTAGTGCTGCAGGTAGCCCTTCTTGTCGCCGAGCGGCTTCAGCCCGAGTTCCTTGAAGTGGTCCGCGACGTACTTCGCGGCCTCCTGCTGTCCCTTGCTGCCGGTGAGGCGGCCGCGCCGCGCGTCGTCGGCGAGCCACATGGCATGGGTGCGCAGCTCCGCGCGGTCGATGCGGGCCATGCGCGGGGGCGCGCCCTCGGGCAGCGGCGCCGGCGTGGCCTCGCCGGCAGCCGTTGCCCCGGCAGGTGGCGGGGTGCCGGCCTGCTGGGCGCAGGCGAGGCCGCTGAACGCCACGGCTGCGGTCAGGAGCGCGAG
>JBEATZ010000047.1:0-8079 GCA_041161695.1 Planctomycetota bacterium
ACGCCGAACTGGTCGACCTCAACGCCTACCATCAGCCCGGCGTGGAGGCAGGCAAGAAGGCCGCCGAGCGCGTGCTCCAGTTGCAGCGTCGCCTGCTCGCCGCCTTGGGCACCCGCGAAGAGGGCGTCGAAGCGCTCGCTGCGCGGATCGGTGCGGATCCGGCGGACTGCTGGCCGATCCTCGCGCACCTTGCCGCCAACGACCGCGTGCAGGCCGTGCACGGCCGCGATCCCCTGGCTGCGCGGTTCCGCGCGCGCGGCTGAGTCCGAGCACGCTGCACCGCAAGGAGCGCGGCGCATGCGCACTGCTGCGTAGCCTCGCACGCAGCTGCGGTCCACCGCATGAGTGGGGGCCTTTTGCAATGCGAGCGCCTCGTTATCATCCGGCGCGTTCGGAGTGGCCTGCGCTCGTCGCAGCGCCACCCTTTGCGTGCGTGCTGTCGCACTGCGCGAAGGTGATGTTCCTCGTTCCGCGTCGAGACCCACAGCCCATGCGTATCCAAGCCCTGGCCGTTTCCTCCCTTCTTGCATCTGCGTCCCTGCTGGTGGCGCAGGGTCCCGTGGTTCGCACGGAGACGGAGCCCAACAACGACGCGGCCACCGCGCAGTCGTTCAACCTCGGCGACGAGGTGGAGTGCACGCTCGTTGCCGGCGAACTCGACTGGTTCACCTTTGCGGTGCCCTCGGGCGGCGGCAAGGTCGAACTGTACCTCGCGGGCAACACCACCGCGGCGGGCACGACGGGCACCGACACCCGCATGTACCTGTACGACAGCACGGGCACGGTCCTGCAGGCGATCAACGACGATGCGGGCGGCTCCGGCAACTTCACCGCGGCCCTCAACTACAACCTGACGGCAGGCACCTACCTGATCAAGGTCGAGGGCTACAGCGCCACCGACGCGGGCTTCTACACGCTCGAGTCCTCGCTGCGCACGCTGCGCACCTACACCGACAGCGAGGCTTCCGAGCCCAACGACAACACGCTGCGCTGGCGGCAGTCCTCCCCGGCCACGGTGCCGGGCGCCCGCATGAACCACGCGATGGCGCACGATGGCCTGCGTGGCCGCACCGTGATGTTCGGCGGCACCAACACGGCGGGCATCGCCACGGCGGACACGTGGGAATGGGACGGTTCGAACTGGACCCTGCGCACGCCTGCCACCAGTCCTTCCGCCCGCTCGCGCGCTGCAATGACCTTCGACAGCGCGCGCAACCGCACCGTGCTGTTCGGTGGCTTCGACGGCACCAACCTGCTCGGCGACACGTGGGAGTGGGACGGCACCAACTGGAGCCAGGTCACCACGGCGGCATCGCCCTCGGGCCGCGTGACGTCGATGGCCTTCGACTCGACGCGCAACCGCACCGTCCTCTTCGGCGGCGGCGGCACGCTGTTCTACCTCAACGACACGTGGGAGTACGACGGCGTCAACTGGAACCTCATGAGCCCCGCCACCACGACGCCCTCGGGTCGCCTCAGCGAGTCGATGGCCTTCGACGCATCGCGCGGCAAGGTGGTCATGTTCGGCGGCGTCACGACGGCGCTCACCTTCGCCGAGACCTGGGAATGGAGCGGCACGGACTGGGCGCTGGTGACCACCGCGACGGTGCCGCCTGCCCGCAGCCAGCACGCTTCGTTCTACGCCAGCTACGGCACCTCGAACCGCGTGTACATCTTCGGCGGCCGTGACTCCACCGGCGCCTCGCTGGGCGACATGTGGGAGTACAACGGCACCGACTGGACGCAGATCACGCCTGCGGACCTGCCCTCGGCGCGCATGTCCTCCGCCATCGCCTTCGACTCGAACCGCGGCCGTGCGGTGCTGTTCGGCGGCAACACCGGCGGCGTGTCCACGACCATCCGCAACAACCAGACCTACCGCTTCGGCGTCGCGGCCACGGAGATCACGGGCCTCGACAAGCAGATCCAGGGCGACATCAGCGTCGCCGGCGAGTCCGACTGGTACCGCATCGAGGTGACGGCGCCCCAGGCCGGCCTCTGGTTCCTGCTGAGCGATGGCGACGTCCCGGCCCTGACGCGCACGCGCCTCGAGTTCTACAACTCCTCGCTCGCGCTGATCGGTTCGACCCTCGGCACGAGCTCGGGCAACAGCGGTGTGAACACCTCCCGCACCTCGCTGCTCCGCACGTGGCCTGCCGGCGTCTACTACGTGGCCGTGAAGCAGGACTCGGGCTCCGTCGACCCGCTCACGGGCAAGTACCGCCTCGAGATCCGCAACATGGACCTGGCGACCGGCGCCACTGCGACCGAGGTCGAGCCCAATGACGTGGTCACCTCTCCCAACATCATCACGCTCAACAGCGGTGACATTGGCCTCGGCAACATCCCGACCGGCAGCAACGCCACGACCGGCTCCGACCTGTGGCGCATCATCGTGTCGCAGCCCTCGACGCTCACGATCCAGACCGACAACGGTGCTGCCCCGGCCCTGCTCGACACCACCATCCTGCTGCTCAACGCCGACGGCTCGAGCGGCGGCATCACGGCAACCTCGGGCAACACGCTCGCCGGCACCGGCACGTCGCACGGCCGTACCCAGGTGCGCTTCAACCTGACGCCAAGCACCTACTACCTGCGTGTGCACGGCGGCACGACCACGGTGAGCGGCAACTACCGCCTGCTCGTCGGCGCCATGCCCTCGCTCTATGTGGATGCCTCCTACACCTCGGTGACGACCAACGCGACGTGCCTCGGCAGCAACTCGCTGCGTCCGACCCTGGGCGTGGCCCCGGGCATGTCCACGCGCCAGCGTCCGGTGCTCGGCACGCTGTTCCGCCGCCTGGTCACGCAGATGCCCGCCAACGGGCTGTTCTTCACTGTCCAGGGCTTCAGCAACACGACGACCAACGGTGGTTCCACGCCGCTGCCGCTCGCGCTGACGGGTGCTCCCAACTGCTCGCTCAACGTCGACCCGGCCTTCCTGAACCTGGGCATGGCTTCCGCCACGGGCACGTACGAGTGGATGATTGCGATGCCCGACAACCAGTCGTTGCGCGGCCTGGTGCTCTTCGACCAGGTGGTCGCACTCGATCCCGCGGCCAATGCGTTGGGGGTCACGGTGTCGAACTACTTCCGCCAGATCGTGGGCGATCGCTACTTCTTCTGATCCCACGCGATCCTGCTGAGCACGCTGCGCGGCCGCACTCCCCGGGGGTGTGGCCGCGCGGCGTTTGATGGCGCCGCTCCCGCGCCTGCGTGTGCGGCGGAACGCAATCATGGGTGCTGCACCTGTGCGAGGAGGGGGGTGCGTCTTGCGAGGGTCGCGCTATGCTGCGCCTCGCTGCCTCGGCGTCGTGGGACGACGCGAGGCGCGCGTCCTCGTTTCCTTCCCACGCACAGAGAGCCCCATGCGCATGCGTATCTGGTCCGGTCTTGTCCCTTCTCTCCTCCCGGCATTGTCGACGTCGCTGCTGTTGGCGCCGTGCGCGTTCGCGCAGGGGCCGACGGTGCGCACCGAAGTCGAGCCCAATGGAACCGTGGCCGAGGCCAATGAGTTGCAGGTCGGTGACGAACTGATCGCCAACCTCACCGCGGGTGAGCAAGACTGGTTCCGCCTCACGGTGCCTGTTGCGGGTCGCATCGACATCCTCGCCTTCGGCAACACGACGGCGACCGGCACGTCGCAGACCGACACGAGCATGGAGCTCTTCGACAGCACGGGCGCGAACGTGATCGGCTGGAACGACGACATGGGCGGCACCGGCAACTTCTGCGGCGGCCTGCACCACAACCTCGCCGCAGGCACGTATTACGTGAAGGTCACCGGCTCGGGCGCCACCGATGCCGGTGTCTACAAGCTCGACACAGCCTGGCAGCCTGCCAAGACCTACACGCACACCGAGGTCGAACCCAACAACGTCTACACGGCCGCCACGGTGATCGGCTCGGGCACCAACTGGTCGGTGAACGGTGCGATCGGTGTCGATGGTGACGCCGACTTCTTCCAGGTGACGCTGCCGACCACGACGGCGCTGTGGTTCATGCTCACGGACGGCGAGGTGCCGGCCCTGCGCCGCAGCCGCCTCGAGTTCTACACCTCCGCGGGCGCCCTCATCGGCACCACCCTCGGCACCAACGCCACGAACAGCGGCTCCTTCACGGGACGCATCAGCACGATTCGCACCTGGCCCGCCGGCACCTACTACGTGGCCGTCAAGAAGGACACGGGCGTCGCCACCCCGTCCACCGGCAGCTACCGCCTCGAGTGCCGTTACATGGTGATGAACAGCGGCTCGGACGTCACCGAGTCCGAGCCCAACAACGTGGTGGCCGACAGCGCCAACATCAAGACGCTCACGCCGGGCCAGCGCGGCGTGGGTTTCATGTCGACGGGCAGCAGCGCCACGGCCGAGCGCGACCTCTGGAAGATCAGCCTGACCGAGCCCAGTTCGGTCACCTTCCAGACCACCAGCGGGCTCACCACGCCGATCCTCGCCGACACGACGATCCGCCTCATGAACGCGGACGGCACGTACGGCGGCATCCAGGCCCTGAGCGGCAACACGCTCGCGCCCACGGGTTCGTCCCACGGCCGCAGCTCGGTGCGCTTCAACCTGACCCCTGGCACCTACTTCCTCGAGGTGTTCGGCGGCACGACCACGGTGAGCGGCAACTACACCCTCGAGTTCGGCGTGATGCCCTCCATCTACGTGGATGCGAGCTACGCGCTGGTGACCCAGAACACCACCTGCCTCGGCACCAACGGCCTGCGTCCGACCATCGCCTTCCAGGACTTCTTCACCAGCCGCGAACGTCCCGTGCTCGGCGCCTACTTCCGCCGCACGATCAAGGACATGCCGGCCAACGCCCCGTTCTTCTTCGTCCAGGGCTTCACCACCTCGGCGATCACCACGGGCAACGGCGGCACCACGCCGCTCCCGCTCGACCTGACGAGCCTCGGCGCCGTGGGTTGCACCCTCAACGTCGACATCCAGAACCTCCGCCTCGGTGTGGCCAGCGCTTCGGGAAGCGCGGAACAGGGTGAGATCATGACCACCAACCCGGTGTTCCGCGGCCTCCCGGTCTACGAGCAGGCGGTGGTCCTCGACCCGACCGCGCCCGGCAACACCCTGGGCGTGACCTTCTCCAACTACGGCCGCCAGATCATCGGCGACCGCCACTGGATGTGAGTCGATGCGGGGTCCCCGGACCCCGCGCCTCGATCCCGACCCTGCAACCGCGCCCCACGGGGCGCGGTCGCGTTTCAGGGGCCCGGGTGCCGTTTCGTTGCGGCTCCGCACGGTGGCGGAGCTGCCCCGCACCGCAGGATTGTCGCCGGGCAGCCTTTGCGCCCGCGGGGGCTTTCGCTAACCTCCCAACGCTTTCCCCGGCTCCAACGGAGTGCTTCCCGTGGTCGAGTTCGTCGGCGAAGGCCTCACCTACGATGACGTGTTGCTGGTGCCCCAGATGGCATCGGCCCTCCCGCGTGACGTGAGCACGCGCAGTCGCTTCTGCCGCGGTGTGGACCTCCAGATCCCCATTGCCAGCGCCGCGATGGACACGGTGACGGAGTGGCGCATGGCGGTTGCGCTCGCCCAGCAGGGCGGCATCGGCATCGTCCACAAGAACCTCACCGTCGAGAAGCAGGTGCTGGAGGTCGACAAGGTCAAGCGCAGCGCCAACGGCGTGATCATGAACCCCCTTGCCGTGCAGCCCGAGGACACCGTGGGTCGCGCCAAGGACCTGATGGCTGCGCACAAGATCAGCGGGCTGCCGGTGGTGGACGGCCAGCGCCGGGTGGTGGGCATCCTCACGCACCGCGACCTGCGCTTCGTCGACCAGCGCGAGACGACGGTCCGCGAGGTGATGACCTCCCAGGACCTCGTGACGGCGGCGCCCAGCACCACGCTGCACCAGGCGCGCGCGATCCTGCAGAAGAACAAGGTCGAGAAGCTGATCCTCGTCGGCGCGGACGGGACCCTCGCCGGGATGATCACGATGAAGGACATCCGGCTGTACGAGGAGTTCCCGAGCGCGGCACGCGATGTCCGCGGGCGCCTCGTCTGCGGCGCTGCGGTGGGAGTGCACGACCTCGAGCGCGTGCGCAGGCTCGTCGACGCAGGCTGCGACGTGGTGGTGGTCGACACCGCACACGGCCACAGCCGCAACGTGATCGACACGGTTGCCGCCATCAAGAAGGAGCTGAAGGTGCCGGTGGTCGCCGGCAACGTGGCCACGACCGATGGCGCCAAGGCCCTCGTCGACGCGGGCGCCGACGGCGTCAAGGTCGGCATCGGTCCGGGTTCCATCTGCACCACGCGCATCGTGACCGGCTGCGGCATGCCGCAGCTCACGGCCGTGCTCAACGCCGTCGCGGCCTGTACGCCTGCAGGCGTGCCGGTGATCGCCGACGGCGGCGTGCGCCAGTCGGGCGACATCGTGAAGGCGCTGGCTGCAGGCGCTTCCGCGGTGATGCTCGGTTCGATGCTCGCCGGCCTCGACGAGTCGCCGGGCGAGACCATTCTCTACCGCGGCCGCAGCTTCAAGGCCGTGCGCGGCATGGGTTCGCTGGGTGCGATGGAGGCTGGCTCTGCCGATCGCTACGCCCAGGGCGAGGTGAAGGAGCGCATGAAGTTCGTCCCCGAGGGCGTCGAGGGCATGGTGCCCTTCCGCGGCGCCCTCGCCGACTTCGCGTACCAGATCGTCGGCGGCATCCGCTCCGGCATGGGGTACTGCGGGTCGCGCACGCTGGAGGAACTCGCCTCGAAGGCGAAGTTCGTCCGCGTGACGGCAGCGGGCCTGCGCGAGTCGCACCCGCACGACATCCAGATCACCAAGGAAGCGCCGAACTACAGCGCCGAAGCATGAGCCAGCAGCAAGCAGACACCGGCCCCTCCGGGGGCGTGTTGATCGTCGACTTCGGGGCGCAGTACTGCCAGTTGATCGCGCGCCGCGTGCGCGAGATGGGCGTGTACTCGCGCATCACCGTGCCCGAGCGCGCGATGTTCACCTTTGCGGCCATGCGGCCGAAGGCGGTCATCCTGTCGGGTGGCCCGCGTTCGGTGTACGAACACGATGCGCCGGCGCTCGATGCCGCCATCCTGAAGCAGGGCGTGCCCGTACTGGGCATCTGCTACGGGCTGCAGTGGATGGCGCAGAACACCGGCGGCAAGGTCACGCCGGCGAAGGAAGGCGCCGAGTACGGGCGCACGGAACTCGACGTGGTGGAGGGCGCAGGGCTGCTCGAGGGCGTGCGCCAGGGCGGCATCGTCTGGATGTCGCACGGCGACAAGGTTGCCGAGCTGCCGAACGGCTTCCGCGTGCTCGCGAAGAGCGAGCCGTGCCCGTTTGCCGTCGTGGCCGACCCCAAGGCAGGCTACTACGGCATGCAGTTCCACCCCGAGGTGGCGCACACCGTCGACGGCCAGCGGATGCTGGAGAACTTCGTGCTGCGCATCGCGCGCTGCTCGACGGACTGGGATCCGGGCCACATCGTCGACCGCAAGGTCGCTGCCGTGCGCGAACTCGTGGGCGAGGACGGCGAGGTCGTGCTGGGCCTGTCCGGCGGCGTCGACAGCTCGGTGGCCGCCGTCATCATCCACCGCGCCATCGGCAAGCGCCTGCACTGTGTGTTCGTCGACAACGGGTTGCTGCGCAAGGGCGAACGCGAGGGCGTCGAGAGCCTGTTCCGCGACCACTACCACATGGATCTCGACGTGGTGGATGCGACGAGCCTGTTCCTCGACGGGTTGCGCGGCGTCGTCGACCCCGAGCAGAAGCGCAAGATCATCGGCAAGCTGTTCGTGGACGTGTTCCGTGGCGAGGCGAAGAAGTTCCGCAAGGCGCACTTCCTCGGCCAGGGCACGCTCTACCCCGACGTGATCGAGTCCGTGGCAGCCCATGGCGGCGCCACCAGCACCATCAAGAGCCACCACAACGTGGGTGGGTTGCCCAAGGACCTCGACATGACCCTGGTCGAGCCGCTGCGCGACCTGTTCAAGGACGAGGTGCGCGCCATCGGCAGGCAGATGGGCCTGCCGTCGTCGCTCGTCGACCGCCAGCCCTTCCCGGGCCCGGGCCTCGCAGTGCGGTGTCTCGGCGAGATCACCCGCGAGAAGC
>JBEATZ010000065.1:0-2804 GCA_041161695.1 Planctomycetota bacterium
GCCTTCATCCCAACTCCCTCGGGGCGATGGCCTGGGGCACCCAGCAGATGAGCGTCCCCGTGATGCCCTTCAGCAGCTGCACGCTGCTGGTCTGCTACGACTGGGGCTTCAGCTTCGCCACGGGACCCGACGGCTCCAAGGAGTACGCGCGCAGCTGGCCGCAGTGGTACGGCGGTCATTTCTACATCCAGTTCGGGAGCATCGGCAGCACCAGCACCGGTGCGCCGGACATCCGGATGACGAGCTGCGTGCTCGCACAGTGCTCGTTCCAGTGACGCAGGCGATGCGTCGTCCCGGAACGGGAGCCTGATCCTCCCCGTGCCATCGGCGGCAAGGGCGCGCGCCACACCCGGCCGACGCGCCCGCGCCGCTGCGTGCGCGGCGACGGCATACCCTTTGGCAGTTCGTTGCCTTGCTCCAAGGGGAAACCATGATCCGCATCCTCGCTTCTGTTGCCGTCGCCTTGTTCGCCAGCACGCTCTGCGCCCAGCGCCAGGTGTGCAAGATCGTCGACGGTCCTGTGGGCTGCGGCCCATCGCTCACGGCCAGCTTCACCTCGGCGAGCAAGCCAGCCCACCGCCTCCGTGTCGACGTCGCGGGCCTGCACACGAACTCCCTCGGAGCGCTCGTGTTCGGCACGCAGCTGCTCAATCCTCCCGTGCCGGTCCTGCCCGGGAGCGCCTGCTTCCTGCTCACGGACCACTACTGGTCCTACGTCTTCTCCACCGGCAGCAACGGCCGCCTCCGCTGGGAGACCCAGTGGCCCATGTCCCTCCAGGGTGCGTTCTTCGTGCAGTCCGGCAGCCTGAACCTGAACAGCGCGCCCGAGGTGCCCATCGACGTGAAGACCTCCAACGTCAAGATCACGTCCTGCCGCCTGCAGTGATGCGGCACGCCGGGTGACACGCGTCCGGCCCGAAAAATCGAAAGAAACTGCCGTCTCGGGCAATACACTCTTCCGCCCGTTTCGGCAGGGTGATGCCCATGCGCCCATCCTGCCACAACCCGCAGGATCCCATGGACATCGTCGTTTGCGTCAAGCGTGTGCCCACCTCGGACACGGCCGTCAAGATCGCCGCTGACGGCAAGTCGTTCGACCCCGCAGGCGTCCAGTACGAACTCAATGCCTATGACGAGTTCGCCATCGAGCAGGCGCTCCAGATCAAGGAGAAGCTGGGCGCGGGTTCGGTGACCGTCGTCACCCTCGGCCCGAAGGACGCCCAGAAGGAACTGCGCGACGCCCTCGCGCGCGGCGCCGACAAGGCCGTGCTGCTGGTGACCGACAAGTGGGTCTTCGACTCGTGGAGTGCGGCCACCGTGCTCGCCAACTGGATCAAGACCGTGCCGTGCCAGCTGGTGCTGTGCGGCAGGCAGGCCATCGACGCGGACAACAACCAGCTGCCCCCGCGCCTCGCGGCCATGCTGGGCTTTGGCTGCGTGACCGAGGTCGGCAAGCTCGAACTCGCCGACGGTGTGTTCACCGCCGAGCGCGACATCGAGGGAGCACGCGAGGTGGTGACCTGCAGGACGCCTGCGGTGATCAGCTGCCAGAAGGGCCTGAACGCCCCTCGCTTCGCCAACCTCAAGGGCATCATGGCGGCCAAGAAGAAGCCGCTCGACGAGGTCCAGGCCGCGATGCCCGAGGCCGCGATGGTGATCGAGTCCATGTCCCTGCCGCCCGCCCGGGCCGCGGGACGCATCGTGGGCAACGGCGCCGATGCGGTGCCGGCCCTGATCGCAGCCCTCCGCAACGAAGCCAAGGTGCTCTGAGGAGACCCGAACATGAGCCAGAACATCCTCGTTGTTGCCGAAGTCCGCGGTGGCGCCGTGAAGCGCCCCTCGCTCGAGGCCGTCGCGGCCGCAACCCGCCTTGCGGCCAGAAACGGCGGCAAGGTGATCGCGCTCGCCGTGGGCGCCGACCTCGATGCCGCCTGCGCAACGCTCGCCACGAGCGGCGCCCACCAGGTGGTTGCCGCCGAGTCGGCTGCGCTCGCGAAGTTCAGCGGTGACGGCAATGCCCGCGTCGTGGCAGAACAGGCCAGGGCCCACGGGTGCGGCGCCGTGCTGATGGCGCACACCGCCATGGGCAAGGACCTCCTGCCGCGCGTCGCAGCCCTGCTCGACACCGGCCTCGTGTCCGACGTGGTCGACGTCGACTTCGCCAACGGTGCATACACCGCGCGCAAGCCGGTGTTCGCCGGCAAGGCCTTCGTGCAGGTGCGCGCCGCGCGCAGCCCGTTCGTGGCCACCCTGCGCCCGAACAACTTCGAGCCCGTGACCGGGGCCGCAGCGCCCGTCAGCAAGGTGGCGGCACAGGCAGGCGACCTGATGTCCGTGGTGAAGGAGATCATCGCCGCTGCAAGCGACAAGGTGCCGCTGCAGGAGGCCAAGGTGGTCGTCGCAGGCGGTCGCGGCCTCAAGGAGCCGCAGCACTTCAAGCTGATCGAGGACCTCGCCGCGGCCTTCGGCCCCGGTGTCGCCGCCGTCGGCGCCTCGCGCGCCGTGGTCGACGCCGGTTGGCGTCCGCACGGCGAGCAGGTCGGCCAGACCGGCAAGGTCGTGGCTCCGCCGCTCTACTTCGCCATCGGCATCAGCGGTGCGATCCAGCACCTCGCCGGCATGCGCACGGCGCGCACCATCGTCGCGATCAACAAGGATCCCGAAGCGCCGATCTTCAAGGTCGCCGACTTCGGCATCGTGGGCGACGCCTTCGAGGTCGTGCCTGCGCTCACCGAGGCCATCCGGCAGGCCATGGCGGCACGGTGATCGCCGCACGGCGACGCCACCGCACCCTGCAAGTTCGT